>JAYTFI010000789.1:0-7701 GCA_043734485.1 Acidimicrobiales bacterium
GCTCGCCTCGCTGAGTCGGCCGGCGATGCAGATCTCGCTTGCTCGGACGGCGGCGGACACCGCGGAGTCTCGGAGGGCTGTGCGGGTGGAATCCAGCCATTGCGGTCCGTTCCGCCCGCGCAGGAAGGGGTCCTCGACAACAGCGACCGCTTCCCGGAAGTGCTCGAGCGATTCGGAGGGCAAGTGGCGGCGCAACGCGTCGTAGGCATCTTCCCTACGGGCTTGAAAACTCCATACATCGACCGTGACGTTGTCGAGCCTTGACCTCAGCGATGCGGATGGTCGTGTCGGTGGTGGAGGTCGGGGACGTGCGGGTGGTTATGCAAGATCGCGGTATGGACGTGGGGGTGGAGATGTCGGGCGTGTGAGGGGTCGTCGTGTTCGTGGTGGCCGTCGCGGCCCGTGTGCTCATGTTCGTGTTCGACGGGTTCGTGGGTGTGCGGGTGTTCGTGGCTGCTACCGAGGACGAAGCTGACGCCGCAGCCGGCGATGAGCAGAGCCCCGACTTGACGCCCGGTGACGGGTTCGCCGAAAGCGGTCCAGGCAGCGATGGCACCGATGAAGGGTGCGGCGGCGAAGATGAGTTGTCCGCGTGCGGCGCCGAGGTCCCGTGCTCCCGCGACCCAGAGCGTGATGGAGGCTCCGTAACCGATCATTCCGACGGCAATGGCTTTGAACCCCAAGGTCGCCGTTGGGGGTCCGTCGAGGGCGAGTCCGATGGCGAGGTTCGCGGTGCCGGCGAAGAGGCCTTTGGCGAACGTGATCGTCGCTGGGGCGAGGCTGTCGAGCGCGGCGGTGATGCTGTTGTCGACGCCCCAGCAGGCGCAGGCGCCGACGATGAGCAGGGCGCCCCAACGGGCATCGGGTGTACCGCTCCACCCGAGCGTGGCGCCGGCAACGACGACGAGTCCGGCACCGGTGATGACACGGCGGCCGAGGTGTTCGTGGAGCACAAGTCCGGCGAACGCAGCGGTGAAGACGAGCTCGAGGTTGAGCAGGAGCGACGTCGTGGCTCCACTCGTGCGTTGGAGGCCGGAGGCGAGGAGGAGCGGCCCGAACGCTCCACCGACCACGACGGCGATGGAGAGCCGGCCTACGCTTCGACGCAGCGATTGACGTGATGGTGGGCGCCCGATGGCGGGGAGCGCGGTGGCGAGAGCGGCCCCGACGTAGAGGAGTCCGGCGAGGGTGAAGGGGCCGAGGTCGCGTGCCAGGCGTGACGCCGCGGGTGCAGAAAGTCCGAAGAAGACGGCGGCGAGGAGACAGCGCAGGACACCGCGGCGCGACATGACCGGTCAGCCGTGCCCGAGGCGGCGGGCGATGGCGTGGGTGAGTTGGAGGATGCGGTGGGTGCCGTCGGCTTCGCCCTTCTCGAAGTCGTCGCCGTCGACTGCGAGGGTGTTGGTGACGTGGGCGACGCAGACGACTGGCACGTTGCGGGCGGTTGCGAACGCGTAGAGGGCGGCCGCCTCCATCTCGACGGCATGGACGCCGGCGCGTTCGGCATCGGCGATCGCAGATGCGGTCTCCCGGAACGGTGCGTCGGTGGTCCATGACGTCCCGAAGTGGATGGGCTCGCCGACACCGTGAAGTCCACCTGCGAGCTTGGTCAGCAGGGTGGGGTGGAGGTGGCTCCATTCGGATGGCGGCGTGTAGTGGAGGCTGGTGCCTTCGTCGCGGCGGGCTCGTTCGATGATGACGAAGTACGGCGGTTCGCTGAGGGGGAGGACGCGGCCGGCGGAGGTGACCGAGATGATCAGCGCGCATCCGGATGCGGCGAGCTCTTCGGCGATGAGCACGGCGTAGGGCGCGCCGACGGCGCAGGGCACGATGCCGATTTCGATGTCATCGGCTTGGGTGACCCACATCTCGGAGTGGTAGCAGGCCCATCCGTCGTGGAGGTGGCCGTCTTCGATGGAGCGGAGGTGGCGGACGACATCGCCGTCGGGATCGAGAAGGCAGACCGCGGGCACCGGCCGATCCGAACGACCGCGTTGGCGTCGGCCTTCTCGGAGGAGGTTCTCGACCTGGAACACCGACTCCTCGGCGTGGGCTTTCGACGCCATGATGGGCGCACGACCCGCGCCGGTCGGTTGCGTGTTGGGCGCAGGTGTGGCGTGGTCCATGGCGACCGCCGACCCTAGGTGCGCAGCGCGCGGTTGCGGCTCACCTGCGAATCGAAGATGGCACGGGCGATGTCGGGCCGCCCGGTGAAGACGCCGTCGACTCCAGCCGCGGCGGCCGCCGTAATGGTGCGGGGGTCGTCGAGCGTCCATGTGAAGACGGCCATGCCGTGTTCGTGGTCCCATCTGACGGTTTCGGCAGTGAGCGTCCGACCGCCGGCGGCAAAGGGCGGTTGGGCGACCGGTGATGGTGAGCACCACGGCGTACCGGTGGCTCGGACGGTCCGCATGGTGGCGAAGACCGCGTCGGTGACCGTAATGGCGACTTCCGGGCAGATTGCCGAGAACGTCTCCGCGGCTGCGTCTCCGGCGGATCCCACATACACGTCCGTGGTTCGGTGGAGCCGTCGCAGCAGTCTGCAGAGTGACTGTTCGCCGCCGGTCGTCTTGAGCTCGAGTGAGACGCGGCGGTGGGGGAACGCGTTGAGGATGTCTTCAACGGTCGCGATGGTGACGCCGTGCCCGCGGAGCGGGTAGTCGTGGTTCGGCCCGGGCCAGGTGTGCGCGGCGTCGAGCGTTTGCAGCGCGGCGAGAGTCTTGGCTCGGAGCGATCCGGTGGTGCCGGTCATGGCGCGTAGGTCGTCGTCGTGGGCCGCGACGAGCGCGCCATCAGCCGTGACACGCACGTCGGCATCGACCATGTCGGCGCCCGCCTGGACCGCGGCGCGCATCATCGCAACCGTGTTCGGTGGTCCGAAGTAGGCGCCGCTGGCATGGGCGATAACGAGGGGTTTGGGGCTGCGGAACCTACTTGTCGGACAGACGCGCGGGGCCGCGCCGGTCGAGGCGGAGGATGACAGGATCGCCATCAGCGCGGCGAGTGAAGCTGCCCGCGCGACTGATCTGACCTCAGCTCGCGGGCTCCAACGCGGCCTCACGCGGGATCGACCTTGCTTCGGCGTTTCAGCCCCACACCCACCGGCGCTGTGGTCGTGATCATTGCGTTCCGTTCGCTCGGTGATGAGTCGCTTGCGAACCGGGACCTAAGGGTCGATGATCAGAGGGAATCTTGGGTCTGGACCGTCGTGTACGTGTTCGGTGTCCACGTCTGAAGTGGGGGGAACGATGCACCAGGACCTGCGCGACGTTCGCACGATCGATGCCGTCCTGGCCGACGCCCGGGCGAGGCTCGATCGGTTGAGCCCTGTCGAGGCCTGGTCCAGGCTGCGAACGGAGGGTGCGTTGATCATCGACATCCGAACCCCTACCGATCGTGGCCGCGATGGTGTGATCCCCGGATCGCTGCACCTCCCTCGCACACTCCTCGAGTGGCGGGTCGATCCGACAAGCCTCCGCGCCCATCCTGCGGTCGGCGGCTATGAGCGTTGTTTGGTGCTCGTCTGCAACGAGGGATATTCGTCCAGCCTCGCCGCGGTCGCGTTGCACGAGATCGGCTTCACGAATGCGACCGACATCGTCGATGGCATTCGCGGCTGGCAAGAGGCGGGTCTGCCGCTCGTTGCACCCATGCCGCTGCAGGTCGGTCTGCGCGATGGTGACGGGCCACCCGAACCGTTGTTTCCGCGAGAAGCGGCCGCAGCGGTCGGCTGATTCGGTCACTCGGCCCTGGCTTCGGGCACGTGCTGAAGTAGCAGCTGGGCTGGCGGCGCGACGGATCGGTCAGGAGGCCGATCGACGTCACCGGCCCCGGGGTCGGTTCGATCATGACGTCGGGGAGCGGGTCGACTGCTGCGGGGTCGTATCCGAGTCGGGCGGCAAGCGGCCGGCCCGTGTGGAAGTGGAACGTCCGGTGTGGTTGGGCGGCCACCTCGCAGTACTTGATGCGCGCCTGCTCTCGCAGTATTTCGGGGTCGACGAGAAGGTCATCGGTCATGGTGTGTCGCCCTTCCCGACTGCCACGGGCAGTCCGGCTCGTTTCCATTCCGGGAAGCCGTCAATCAGGCGGCGGGCGAGAAAGCCGCGACGATTGAGCTCACGCACCGCGTCGTCGGCGTACACGCAGTAGGGGCCCCGGCAGTAGGCGACGATTTCGCCCTCCTTGGACAGGGCCTTGAGCTGGCGTCGGAGCTCGGCTATCGGCACCGACCGTGCACCGGTGATGTGGCCGGCGGCGTACTCGGCGGCCGGGCGGACGTCGAGTACGACGACTTCATGGCGCTTCAATCGTGCGGCCAGCTCTTTGCGGTCGACGAGGTCGATGCCTGTGCGGTCACCCAAATATGCACCCGCGAGGCGTGCGAGTCCGGCGACGTGTTCGCCGGCTACCCCGCGCATCGCCTCCCACAGTTGGGCGACGCGTTCGCTTGCGAGCATGTAGAAGATCCGGGTGCCGTCGCGTCGGGTGGTGAGCAGACCGGATCGTGCCATGGCTCGAAGATGGTGAGACGTGTTGGCCACGCTCTGCCCGATCTCGGTGGCGATGTCCTCGACCGGTCGTTCTCCCTGCGCCAGCAATTCGATGATCTCGGTCCGCCGCCCGCTGGCGAGTGCTTTCGCGACTTCGGCGAACCCGTCGTAGAGAGCGTCTTTCTCGGCCCGGCGACCCATGCCGCTCATCGTGAAGCCCACCCAACCCGATGTCAAGTATTCAATTGATCACTTGACGAGAGAGTTTGGAGGTCGCATGATCCCTACGGTGACGATGCGGGTGCACCTGTTTGTCGACGAGGGACTCGGTCATTCGTCGTACTTGGTCGATCTCGGGGACGGCAGTGCGGCCCTGATTGACCCGCCCCGGTTCCCCAGTCCCCACCGGCGCGTTGCCGAGACAGAAGGGCAGGTTCTCGCCTGGACGATCGACACCCATTCGCACGCCGACTACGTCACTGGCAGCCCGGCCCTTGCTGCTCGAGGGGCGACCTTCGTCGCTCCGGCCGCATCGCGGCTCGCCACTCCACACCATGCGATGAATGACAGTGAGCAGGTCCGGCTCGCTCCGGCGATGCGGCTTACGGCGCTCGCTACCCCGGGGCATACGCCCGACCACTTCGCCTTCGTCCTCGAGCAGAACGGTCGGACGGTGGCACTGTTCAGCGGCGGCTCGCTGATGGTCGGCGCCGTCGGCCGGACGGACCTGTGCGGACGGGAACTCGCCGAACCGCTCGCGCACCAGATGTTCCAGTCCCTGCGCCGCTTCGACGACCTTCCCGACGACGTGACCGTGTACCCGACGCATGGTGCCGGCTCGTTCTGTTCCGCTCCCGGTACTGCGGAACGCACCAGCACAATGGAGCGCGAACGCGCCACCAACCCGCTCTTCGCCCTCACGAACGAGGACGAGTTCGTCACCACGCTGCTCGCCGGGTTCGGCACCTTCCCGCCGTACTTCGCGCGGCTGCCGGAGCTGAACCGGCGGGGCCCGACCCGGTACGACTCGCTTCCGGCGCTGGCTGCCTTGAGTGCGGACGAAGTTGCCCACCTCGTCGCTTTGGGTGCGACCGTGGTCGACGGCCGACCGCCTGCCCGCTTTGGCGAAGGCCACGTGCCGGGATCGCTCTCGAACACCCTACGGCCGGTGTTCGCCAGCTGGCTCGGCTGGCTCGTCGAGCCGGATCGCCCGCTCGTGTTCATACTCGATCCCGGCCAGGATCGACGCGACCTGGTCCGGCAATGCCTCGACATCGGCTATGAGCACCTGGCCGGGGAACTCGAAGGTGGCGTCGAGGCGTGGGCCGCGACCGGTCGAAGTGTCGCGACCTTGCCCTTCCACGACACACTCGATCCGGCCCGGACCTTCATCGACGTCCGCCAGGCCGACGAGTTCGCGACCGGTCATGTTCCTGGCGCCCGCAACATCGAGCTGGGAGCCATCACCGCAGCTGAGTTGGCTGACGGACCGGTCACGGCGATGTGCGGCCACGGTGAGCGCGCCATGACCGCAGCCAGTCTTCTGGCCCGCCGTGGGCGACGCGACGTGAGCGTATTCGACGGTGGCCCTGAGACCTGGGTGGCGTCATCCGGTCACGCGTTGGTGCTGGGCCGATGACCAACACAGACGGCCGGAGCTGGGACGAATCCCCCACCGGTCTCCGTTTGGGGCTGACGGAGAACCTCGCGCAGTTCGCGTTGCTCGTCGGTGTGAACGCGCTCGTCGGCGGCATGATCGGCCAGGAGCGCACCGTCCTCCCGCTTCTCGCAAAGGACGTGTTCGGGCTCACCGCGTTTACGTCCACGCTCACGTTCATAGCTGCGTTCGGCATTGTGAAAGCCGCCACGAACTTCTTTGCCGGCACGCTTTCCGATCGCTACGGCCGCAGACCGGTCCTGATCGCCGGGTGGATCATCGGCGCACCCGTTCCGTTACTGCTGATGTGGGCACCGGCATGGGGCTGGGTGGTGTTCGCCAACGTTCTCCTTGGCGTCAATCAAGGGCTCACCTGGTCGACGACGGTGATCATGAAGATCGACCTCGTCGGACCCGCACGGCGCGGGTTCGCAATGGGCCTCAATGAGGCTGCCGGGTACGGAGCCGTCGCTGTCACCGCGCTCGCGACCGGGTTCATCGCCGAACACGCCGGACTCCGTCCCGAACCGTTCTTCCTCGGCCTTGCCTACGCCGCCTTCGGGCTCGGCCTCTCAACCGTGTTCGTCCGTGAGACGCGCGATCACGCGCGCTACGAAGCCGCTAGCCGCATACCGACCACCGCGCAGGTTCCCGCCACCCTCACGACTGGCGAGATCTTCCGACTCACCTCGTTTCGAGACAAGGCGCTGTCGTCGTGCTCGCAGGCCGGGCTGGTCAACAACCTCAATGACGGGCTCGCCTGGGGTCTGTTCCCGATCCTGTTCGCCGGGGCCGGGCTCTCGGTCGGTCGCATCGGCATCCTCGCCGCCTTGTACCCGGCAGTCTGGGGCCTCGGCCAGCTCTACACCGGCGGACTGTCCGACCGCATCGGCCGCAAACCCCTCATCGTCACCGGCATGCTCACCCAATCCGTGGCCATCACTTGGATCGGCGCCACTCACACGTTCGCTGCATGGGCTCTCGGTGCGGTCGTACTCGGTGCCGGGACCGCGATGGTGTACCCGACGCTGCTCGCTGCCATAGGCGACGTTGCCCACCCAAGCTGGCGCGCTCGCTCCATCGGCATCTACCGCCTCTGGCGCGACGGCGGCTTCGCCGTCGGCGCACTCCTGGCCGGCATTCTCGCTGACGCCATCTCGATCCCTGCCGCCATCTATACGGTGGCTGTGCTCACCGCCGCCTCCGGCCTCCTCGTCGCTGTGCGCATGTACGAAACCCACGCGAAGCCGATGGTGGAGTCGAGACCGCGTGTGCTCGAGGTCTGAGCGGCAACGGCACGACGCTGAGTGTCAGGCCGGTCGCTCTACGCGGAGCTGTTCTTGGGCCACCGAGCCCGGCTGAGAAGCGAGATCGCCTGGTATCAGGTGATCTTCAGCGCGGCTGCTTCGCCGGCGCGGTAGTGCCCCGGCAGGTTGTCGACGATGACGTAGCTGCCGGGCGTGAGTTTCGCCGTGAACGTCCGGGTCGTGCCGGGCAGCACCTTTACGGCTTCCTGGGCCGACTATCGCCACGGGACGTGGTGGAGTACGACTC
>JAYTFI010000790.1:0-1867 GCA_043734485.1 Acidimicrobiales bacterium
CTGGCCGACGTCGTCGCTGCAACCGCTCGCGTCCACGCTCAACCCGCGGCCCGGTGCGGCGGTCCCGAATCAGGCATATCTGCGTGTCGGCAGCGGTGGTGCGCTCGACGCGTTCAACGCCCATGGCTCGACCGACATCATCGTGGATGTCTTCGGCTACGTGATGTAACCGGGCGACGCGACCGCGGTGGTCGGTACCGGCGCTTGCGTCTGCGCCCAGGCCGGGTTATGCGCCGAGGAGCCCGAATGGGACGACAGCGATTCCATCGGCACGACGGTAAGCCTCGGGTCCGGTGGTCAGAACCACGGCGTCGATCAGGTCGTCGCCGAGCTGGTCGCGCAGCCACACGAGGTGCTTGACGTCGCCATCGTCGACGGCGCCGGTGAGTTTCACTTCGATGGCGAGCACGCCCCCGTCACGCTCGATGATGAAGTCGACCTCGTGGCGGCCTTTCTCAGTTCGCAGGTGGTACACGTGGGCCTCGGCCGCCTGCGCAAAGGTCCGTACCGCCTGTGCGACAAGAGATTCGAACAGGTCGCCCAGCAGTGAGCCGTCCCTGGGGACGACCACAGGACCTTCGTTGCCGGTGAGCAGATGTGCTCGAGTCCGCTTGAGCAGCCGCACTGCGAGTGCCGGGTCGGCAAGGTGGTGTTTAGGGGCGACGGTGAGCGGAGCGAACCGGTTCCTGCTCCGCGTCCACGCCTCGACCGGGTCGAGGATACGCAGTGTCTTGAGCAGCTCGGTGTAGGTGATCGTCGTTGTTTTGGCCGGTTTGTTTGCCACTCCGCTCGTGGCGGCATCACGGATCGTTTCCCATGATGTCGTGGTTGCCGTTGCGGCGGCGTAGGCGCGCATCCATGCGTGTACCGCCGCCGGGCGTCGCACGGTGAACCCGGCCTCGGGGAGGTCATGGTCGACGATCCGTTCCAGATAGCTGTCGAGTTGCAGGCCCAGCGCCCGCCCTGAGAGGCGGCGCATCCCAGGGAAACCGCCGGCGATGATCTCGTCGACGTAGTCGGCAAGTGTCAGCGGGCAGCTACCAGTCGGAGTCGGGCAGCGGCCGCCGAGGAGATCGAGGAACGACACGCTGGTGGCGGTGACGGCTCGCTCGGACAGGCAGAGCGGTCGCATCCGCATGCTGGTGATCCGTCCTGCCCCGGAATGGGTGCCGCGTGCTGGCGGAGAGCCGGTCAGCAAGAATCGTCCGCCGGTGTTGTCGTCGTCGACGATCCGACGGACCGCATCCCACACAGCTGGGACGCGCTGCCACTCGTCGATCAGTACCGGCGCGGTGTCAGCGGCGACGATACTCGGGTCGGCGTCGACGACAGCTCGCTCGGCTCCCACGTCAAGGCGGCGTACTGTCGTGCAGCGCTGCAACGCCGTCGCCGTTTTGCCGACCCCTTTTGGACCGTCGAGCAGGATGGCTGGCAACTGCGGGAACACAGCGTCGAGTTCGGAGTCAACCACCCGTCGGACATAGCTTCCCGTACGGAACACTGCGTCGTTCATCGTGGGCTGTCCACCCATTTCGGCATACCAAACCATACCGTTTTGACACAGCAAACCATACCTTTTCGACACTGTTCGCGATCGCCGGACAAGTCCGAAGACGACGACGCCAGCGGATCGATCATCAACCAGTCGGTTGACTGCAGATCGGGGTCAGCAATCAGCCAGCGCCCGCAGTGCCCGACAGATCTCATCGGTCTGCTCGATGCCGAGACGGCCAACACGCTCGGTCAGGAAGCTGCGCCGAATCGGCTGCAGGTTGTCGAACGAGGCGACACAGGGCGAAGAGAGCCCGTGGGCAGCCCCGAGAGGGACCTCGGTGGGAATCTGTCGAACCGTGCGAGTGACCGGTGC
>JAYTFI010000791.1:0-6836 GCA_043734485.1 Acidimicrobiales bacterium
CGTCGAGTACCGCCCGGATGTGACGCGGGTCGAAGTCGCGACCCTCCTCTACGGCGCGCAACGCCAACGATTCGACACTGCGTTCATCATCGACGATCACGAGCGAACCGTCCGCACCCTTCATTGGTTCGACACCACGCTGCTGCATCTCCTCGAGGTGCCAGGTGACGATGTCGCGAACGTCCTCGTATGTTATATGTGCACTTATTTCTGACGGAAGCCGGTCGGCGATCCAGTCGACGGCGTCGTAGAGGTCGAGCGTGGGAGCGGGGGCGACCGCGTCGAGCCGATGCGTCTCCCGCCCGACCGCGACCGCAGCAATGACGAACACGAGCACGGCAATGACGACCACAGCGATCCAGATCATCAGACGCTCAGCGCAGACCGACGCGGCTCATGGCGCGAACAGCGCTTCGACGTACTCGTCCGGATCAAACGGCACCAGGTCGTCCGCACCCTCGCCAAGGCCGACGAGTTTGATCGGGATGCCGAGCTCGGTCTGGATGGCGAACGCGATGCCGCCCTTCGCCGTGCCGTCGAGCTTCGTCAGGACCACACCGGTGAGCTCGGCGACGTCGCCGAACTGCCTCGCCTGAACCAACCCGTTCTGGCCCGTGGTCGCGTCCAGGACGAGCAATACCTCGGTCACCTTGCCGGGCTCTTTGTCCGCGATGCGGCGGATCTTGCGGAGCTCCTCCATCAGGTTCGTCTTGGTCTGCAGACGCCCGGCCGTGTCGCCGAGGACGAGGTCGATGTTGCGGGCCGCAGCGCGCTCGACGGCATCGAAGATGACCGAGCCGGGATCGCCGCCCTCCGCGCCACGTACCAGCTGCGCGCCCGTGCGCTCGGCCCACATGCCGAGCTGCTCGGCCGCAGCGGCGCGGAATGTGTCGCCCGCGGCCATGATCACTGTTCGACCGTCGCGGACCTCGCGGCGGCCGATTTTGCCGATCGTCGTAGTCTTGCCGACGCCGTTCACGCCCACGAACAGCCAGACATTCGGTCGACCCGGCTCGAAGTGCAGCGACCGATCGGCGGACACGAGCTTCTTCTTGAGATCGGCTTTGAGCGCCTCGAGGAGTTCCGTCGAGTCCTTGATGCCCTCCGACTTCACCCGGATCTTCAGCTCGTCGAGCAGCGCCGTGGTGGTGCCGATACCGACGTCGGCCCGAATGAGCGCCTCCTCGAGATGGTCCCACGTCACCTGGTCGATGGCGCTTCGGCCGAGGACCGATCCGAAGTAGCCGCCGAGGAGGCCGCGGGCCTTGCCGAGCCGGTCCCGGAAGCGAGGTCGGACAATGATCTCGTCCTCGGCTGCCCCGACATCGGCACCGACGAGGGCGTCTTCGATCTCCGCCTGCAGCTCTGGGGTGAGCTCGTCAGTCGGGATGGCCGTGCCTGCGGGAGGCGTTCGGTCCAGGACGGCCGTTCCGGTCTGCCGGCCCACCGCCCGAGGCATGATCGGCGGCTCGATGACCACCTTGCGCTTGCGATCACGCGTGACCACGTAGCCGGCCGACGCACCCACGAGGGCGACGGCGAGCACGAGCAGGATGATGACAACGGCAGGCACGGCCGACAAGCCTACGGGACCGACCGGCGCGCCGACCGCGCCCGGCGGCTCGGCTCGTACACTCGCCGCCATGTCAGACCCGAGGGCAGCCGTCCCCACGCCGCACATCGAAGCCCCGGCCGGTGCCATCGCTGAGCGGGTGCTGCTGCCGGGCGACCCGTTGCGGGCGCAGTGGATCGCCGAGAACTACCTCACCGACGCGCAGTGCTACAACCGGGTGCGCGGCATGTTCGGCTTCACCGGGACGTATGAAGGTGTTCGCGTCAGCGTGCAGGGCACGGGCATGGGCATGCCGTCCATTTCGATCTACCTCACCGAGTTGTTGCGCTTCTACGGCGTGCACACCGCCATCCGCATCGGCTCGTGTGGCGCGCTGCAGGAGTCGGTCCAGCTGCGTGACGTGCTCCTCGCGATAAGCACACATACGACCAGCGCCATGAACCGACGGCACTTCCACGGCATCGACTACGCGCCAGCCGCTAACTTCGAGCTGCTGTCCGCAGCACATCGCATCGCCGTCGAGCGTGGCCTGCCGGCCAAGGTCGGCCCGATGCTCACGTCCGACTCGTTCTACGACGACGATATGGCTACCTACGAACTGCTCGGTCAGCACGGAACGCTCGGTGTCGAGATGGAGGGTGCAGCGCTGTACACGATCGCCGCGCGTGAGGGCGCCCGGGCGTTGTGCATGGCCACGGTGACCGACCATCTGAAGCGCTCCGACGAGGTGATGAGCGCCGAGGACCGCCAGCTCTCACTTCGCGAGATGATCGAGCTTGCCCTGGCAACGCTTGTCTCTACGGCGGCAGGCCCCGCCGCCGGTCGCTAGTGCTCCCTTCGACACCCGCCGCCATCAACCCAGCGAGAGGGCCTGTTTCGGGCACAGCTTGACCGCCTGCTCGACCTTGGCCCGCAACTCCTCGCCGGGCTCGTCGATGAGCACGTAGAGGAAGTCGTCGTCGCGCACCTCGAACACCTCGGGCGCGATGGCCATGCACATCGCGTTGCTCTCACACTTGTCGTAGTCGACGATCACCCGCATGTGCCCTCCCGGACTGGAACCTGTGGGAGAGGATAGGTGTCGGTACCATCGCCGGATGGAACCCCGCCAGAGCCTGTCCGTCGATGAGATCCAGCTGTCCGAGCTCGACTTCTGGGCCCGCCCGCTCGACGAGCGGGAAGGGGCGTTCCTGACGCTGCGCACCGAGAAGCCACTGGGCTTCTTCGCCGAGCCGGACACCAGCGAGATCGGCATCCCGCCGGGTCCGGGCTACTACGCCGTCACCAAGTACCAGGACATCATCGACATCAGCAAGCAGCCCGAACTGTTCTGCTCGGGTCAGGGCGCCACGTCGATCGCCGACGTTCCCGAATCGTTCAACGAGTTCTTCGGCTCGATGATCAGCATGGACGACCCGCGCCACGCCCGGCTTCGCAAGATCGTGTCGGCCGCATTCACGCCCCGCATGCTGAAGAAGGTCGAGGACAACGTGCAGGTCGCGGCCGCCGCGATCGTCGACGAGGTGCTGGCCAAGGGTGGCGGCGACTTCGTCACCGAGGTCGCCGCACGCCTGCCGCTGAAGGTCATCTGCGACATGATGGGCATCCCGGAGGCCGATTACGAGACGGTCTTCAGCCGCTCGAACGTGATCCTCGGCGGCGCCGACCCGGAGTACGTCGACCAGAGCAACCCGAACGAGATCATCACCGCGCTCCTGACTGCGGGCGGCGACCTCCACCAGCTCGTCAGCGGCCTCGGCAAGTTCCGGCGGGAGCACCCGACCGACGACCTCACGTCCGCGCTCGTCAACGCCAACGTCGATGGGGAGACGCTCACCGATCAGGAGCTCGGCTCGTTCTTCATCCTGCTTGTGGTGGCCGGCAATGAGACCACCCGCAATGCCATCTCGCACGCGCTCAACCTGCTGACCACCAACCCCGACCAGAAGGCGCTCTTGCTGGCCGACTACGAGGGGCGCTCGACGGCGGCGGTCGAGGAGATCGTGCGGGTCGCGTCCCCGGTCGTATGGATGCGCCGCACAGCTACACGCGACACGGTGCTGCGGGGCCGGGACATCACGGCCGGCTCCAAGCTGATCCTGTTCTACTGGTCCGCGAACCGCGACGACGAGGTGTTCACGGCCCCGTTCCGGTTCGACATCACCCGCAACCCGAACCCGCATGTCGGCTTCGGCGGCCCCGGCCCCCACTTCTGCCTCGGCGCCCACCTGGCCCGCCGCGAGATCAGTGTGATGCTGCGCGAGCTGTTCACCCGCATCCCGACGGTGACGGCCACGGCCGAGCCGGAGCGGCTGCGGTCGAGCTTCATCAACGGGATCAAGCACCTCCCGTTTGCCATCGCCTGACCCGATCAGAACGGGCTGAGCCCCATGCGGTTGCGGACCGAGATGGCCTCGCCGACATGGGAGTGTCCGTGTCCGATGATGGGCCACTGCGCCAGCCAGGCGACGGTGCGGCCACTCCACATCCCGTAGAGCCAGTCGAAGCGTTCAGGGTCGATGCCGGCCTCCGACGCCAGTCGACCGGACACGTCAGGTGACTCGTCCGCAGCATCGGCACCGCCGTCGAGGATCCATCGCGCACTACTCGCGAACACCTCGTCGATGTAGGCCATGAGCGCGGTTGTGCCGACCGCGGCCGACACTGCGGTGTCCTCCTTCTCGGGCAGGCCCGACGCCGGATCGGTTCCGGACAGCCCCAGGGCAGAAGCGTGGGCGGCGAAGAGCGGCGGCTCACCCAGGATCGCCGTGGTCAGTGCAAGGTCGTGGTGGCGGGCGATGTGGAGCAGCAGCCAGGCGATGCTCGACCCGCCGCCGTCCACCTGCTCATGCCACCGCTCCTGCGGCACCTGACGCACCACCGCGCCGTGGAGGCGCGCTCCGAGGTCGACATGGGCATCTACGAGGAAGCCGGTGAGATCCATCAGGTGAACGTACCGGGCACTGTGCCGCGACGAGGGTGTCAGCCGTTCGAAACTAGGGTCTGTCCCCGTGCAATCGCCAAAAGACCGCCTCGCCCGCCTCGCCCTGCTCGACCGTGCGTTCGGGCTCCTCACCGACGACGAGCTGCTCGCCCTCGTGGCCGCGCTTCCCGAAGAGGCCGCAAACGCTATCGACCACTTCGCGGCCGCAGCCGCGCCCGGGGTAAGTGGCCGGGTCGAGACGATCAAGGCGGCCGCAGCGAAGGGCCGGATGAACGGCAACCTCGAGCGAGTCACCAACACGATCTCTGCGCTCGTCCTGAACGACTGTGTCGAGGCGCTCGGCGACCACGCCGACCTGCCGAGCGAGGATGACCTGCGCGAGGTCGCGCCCGGCCTCGTGGAGAAGCACGGACTCAACGCCACCCGGGTGATGCTGGCCACGGTTGCGGCCGGCGACGCTCCTGCGGCGACAGCGATCGTACGGCTGCTCAAGTACGACGAACTGCTCGGGCTCCCCGCCGTCGCCCCGACCGTCTTCACCCCGACGGCGCCCGTCGCCGAGGGTCCCGAGCGGGCTGCGATCCGCGAGAGGCGCAAGGCCGACAAGAAGAAGCAGCAGGCCGAGAGCGCGCTCCGCCGCGAGCAGATCGCCCGGGCCAAGCACGCCCGTTGAAGAGCAACGACCGGCGTCGCCCCGACGCAGTCAGACGTGCGCGATGACCTTCTCGCTCACGACCTTCGACGACCCGCCCGGCTGCATCGACACGCCGTAAAGGCAGTCGGCCGCCTCCATCGTGCGCTTCTGATGGCTCACGACAAGCAGCTGCGCCTCGTTGCGGAACTCATGCAGCAACGTGAGGAACCGGTGCAGGTTCACGTCGTCAAGGGCGGCCTCGACCTCGTCCATCAGGTAGAAGGGCGAGGGGCGGCTGCGGAAGACGGCGAACAGGAACGCCATGGCCACGAGCGAGCGTTCTCCGCCCGACAGCAGCGACAGCTTGCGGACGTTCTTGCCGCTCGGGCGGGCCTCGACCTCGACGCCGGTCTCGAGTGGGTTGTCCGGATCGGTGAGCCGCAGTAGCCCGTGCCCGCCCGGGAACAACGCACCGAAGAGGTGGGTGAAGTTGTCGGCCACATCGGCATAGGCCGCGGTGAAGACGGTGACGATCTCCTCGTCGATGGCCCGGATCACCTTCGACAGGTCGCGTCGGGCCGTCTTCACGTCCTCGAGCTCGTTCACGATCAGCGTGTGACGCTCCTGCAACGAGGTGAACTCGTCGAGCGCGAGCGGATTGATCGGGCCCAGGAGCCGAAGCTCGCGCTCGAGGTCGCGCGCACGCGTGGTCGGCGCGGTTGCTGCGTCGGGCATCGGCGGGCATTCGGCGGTCAGCGTGCGGTCGGGCTCGACATCGAACTCACGGCGGATCTGCTCGACCAGCGTCTCGAGCCGAAGGCGGATCTCGGCCAGCTCGATCTCGCCCCGCTGGATGCGCTCGCGGATCGCGCCGAGCTCGGACTCCGCGGCGTGGCGGGCCTTGCGCAGACCATCGAGACGTGACGTCGCGGCCCGCGCCGCCTCGTTCTGCACGCGGCGGCGCTCACGCAACTCGACCAGCCCGCCCTCCAACTGCTCGGCCCGGTCGAGCACCACCGCGTGCAGCGCCTCGGTGCGCTCGGCCAACTGGTCGAGCTCCTGTCGGCGGCACTCAGCGACCTCCCGCTCGGAAACGGACCGCGACAAGCGCAAATCGATCTCATCCTGTCGGGCCACGAGAACGCGACGCCGTTCCTCGATGCCCGCGGCCCGGACCTCCAGCTCGCGGCGCAGTGACCCGACAGCGACGCCGCGGCTGTCGAGTCGCTGCGACGCCTCGCGGCGGCGGTTCTGACGGAGCGCGATCGCATCCTCGGCATCGACGATATCGGGGAGCAGCGACTCGAGCGCAGCGATGCGGGCCCCGTCGTTGTCGATCCGCGCCGTGATGTCGGCTCGCTGCGCCTCGACCGCGCCGCGCTCGCTCGCGGCGTCAGCATGGTCGGTGACGGCCCGCTGCAGCGAGATCCGGGCGTTCTTCAGCGAGGCGATCTTGCGCTGATGGTCGGCCACACCCGCCTGTTGTGCGTCGCGGGCCTGCGCCGCAGTGGTGCGGGCCGCGGTGAAGGCGCCGCGGGCGGCAGCCAAGGCCTCACCTGCTCGCGCCGCCTCGCTCACGGCGCGACCTGCGTGCCCGTGTGCCGCTTCCAGGGCGACACCCGTCGCACCGGATGAACCTGCGCCGGCCCGCCAACCCGTGCCCGCAAAGCGGTCGCCAGCAGGCG
>JAYTFI010000792.1:0-3490 GCA_043734485.1 Acidimicrobiales bacterium
GGCACCTGCGCCTGCCCGCTAACTTTCAACTGACGTTGGTGGCGGGGATCGGCCATGGCCAGCAGGTGGGGATGCGTGACGGCGGTGCGCGGGAAGTTGCACGGGGAAGATGCTTCAAACTTTCTGACACAAATCGTGGGGTCTCAAGCGTCTTAGTCGGTGAAGCCCACTACTGCCGTGCCTGACGCCCAACTTGTGTGGGCCGAGATGGGCGGGCTCTATGCTCAGTTCGCGCCGATGGTGCGCCTCGCCCATCTGCTCACCGGATCGGTGGCGGTAGCGGAGGATGTGGTTCAGGACGCCTTCATCCGGATCGCTCCGCGATACGCGGAGCTCGAGAATCCTCGCGGCTATCTGCGAACGGTGGTCGTCAATGGTTGCCGGAGTCATCAGCGTGGCGTTGCACGTCGGCAAGTCGTGTTGCACCGCGAACGTAGCGAGCCGACATACGACGCACACGCTGTCGAGTTCTTCGACGCTCTCAAGTCGTTGAAGGAAAAGGAGCGAGCCGCGATCGTGCTCCGCTACTACTGCGATATGGCGGATGACGAGATCGCGGCGCTGTTGGCGTGCGCGCCAGCGACGGTGCGCGTGCTGGTTCAACGGGCACTGTCCCGTCTACGAAAGGTGGTTCAAACATGAACGATGATCATCTCGAACGCAAGATCCGATCGTTGCTGCACGAAATCGCCGTCAAGACTCCCGTGGGTGACCCGGCAACCGGATTCGGCTCACAGAACAAACTCGGCCCCGCGGCGACTCACCGTTCCGTCGGTGTGAGACGTTTCCGAGTGCTCGCAGTTGCTGGCATGGCTGCATGTCTGCTTGTCGGTCTGATCATCATCACTGGCCGAAGGTTCGACACGCCCGTCACCTTGCAGGCTGCGTCAAGCGAATCTCAACGAACGCCTTCATCGGCCACCTCTTCGACCGAGGATTCGCGATCGACGTTCGACAACGCGGCCGCGACTCCACCGGGCACGGACTTCGCACCTGCGCAGACCGAGCGCTCGGCATCCACCGAGCCCGACCCCTCCTCGACCGTCGCTGAGCCACCCGCTGGCGGTGTCATCGACTACGTCGTGCAGATGGGTGACTCCCTGATCAGCATCGCCAAACAGCACGGCACGACAACCGAAGCAATCATCGCAGCCAACAGCTGGCCGGAAGGCATCTACCATTTCATCCGCAACGGTGACGTCATCAAAGTTCCGAACAATTCGCCCGGCGCCTAGAACCAGGGTTCTCGACCAACGCGATCGGGACTCGAGGCGGATTCCCGATCTGCTCTCGTCACACATGGCACCCTGTCGCGGCCCTATTGCGTCGCCAAGAGTCTCGAAGCGCTCACTGCTGGCCCACCGCAAGTCGATCTCGGCTCATACGCCGACCAGGACGCCCTCATCGCCGCGCTGCGCGCGAGCGGCCCGCTCGACAAACGGACGGCTCGGTGAAACTGCTCGGCAGTCTCGACACGCCGCCGAGCAGCGGACAACAGGCCCCACCGAGAGCCGAGGTTGCCGTGTTCGAAACGATCACGTCCGTACTGGTCCAAACCGCGAACGATGCGGCAGGCAGCATCGGCATGCCTGCGGACGTGTACCACGGCAAAGTGTTCCGGCTGACCGAAACTATCTACCTCGCGCTGACCTTCACCGACAACGGCACCCTCATCGTCACCGGCGGAGCGCTCGGCGACCGTCGCCGGATCTCGTCCCACGTGGCCTGTCGTGGACCGACATCAACCTCGACGCCACGCGTTCAACCAGAGCACGATCGTGATGTCTCTGAGCGCCGACGCGGCACTCGCATACGGCACCACCGGATCCGACCCGGCTCGGCATCGTTCACTCCGACGGGTCACTCACTGGCGAGTTCACCGGAGCAAACGATGGCGGCGGGTGGTTCACCACTGCCCGCGTCAACCCGCAACAGGCCCTACTCGTCGGCCGTTCGACACGACGGGCTGTCACCATCGACCCGGTAACGGGAGCGCCGGCCGCAGACTTCACGCCGATGTTCAACACCGACGGCGGCCTCGTCATGACCGTGTGGCCCAAACCCGATGGCCGCTACCAAGCGCTGATCGTCACGGCCCGTACTGCCAACCCGACGGACGCAACATCAACGGAGATTGCCCATCGATCCGGATCGTCGACGAATCACCCTGGGCGCACTCGCGAACACAACGCGCCTCGTCCTCGCTGCGAGCCCGCCTCGCACTGCATCGTCGAGACACGAAGAACGCGCGACCACAACAGCGGTGTGGCAGGTGCCCGGGATCGCTGCACAACAGCAAGCGCTTCGGCGTGACAAGAAGTCGGCGATCATGTGCAGCGGCCTGCTCGGCGAGCGTGTGCGTCATCGGCAGAAGGCCCCGACTCCACCAATAGGTGAACAACGGGGTGAGCAGGCACGCAACGGTGTCGGCGGCGTCGGTTCGCAATGCCCAATCGATGGCGGATCGGACCTCGTCGAGTTCTCGATCCACTCGTTTGCTGGCCAGGCGATGCTCGGGGCGTTGCAGCGCCTGGCCGACAGAGTCGACGAAATCGAGCAGATAGTGGGCAAGCCGCAGGCAAGCCGAGTGTTTGTCGCGTTGACCTCGTTGCGCTCGCTGAGGCGCTCCCGACCGAAGTCGCGGATGGTGATGAGCAGCCCGAAGTGCAGCTCCTCCGGGTTGGAGTCGTCCGTGCGAACCAGGCTCTGCGCGACCAGTGAGCTCTGCGTGTCCAGGGCGTCGAAGTCGCCGTCGAGCGTTCCCACTGCTTGGACGGCATCGAGGGTGAACGCGCCGGTGAACACCGAGACTCGGGCGAACATCGATCGTTCGACTTCCTCGAGCAGGCTGTGACTCCACTCGATCGTTGCGCGCGGCGTGCGTTGACGATCTGGAGCGTCGACGGACACTCCGACGAGGTCCAACGTCTTGTCCATCTGCCCGGTCAGTCGGTGGACCAGAGCCGCCGGGGTCAACAAGCGGAGACGGGCCGCTGCGACTTCGATGGCGAGCGGGATGCCCTCCAGTCGTCGCGACAGATCGCCGACTGCCGCGGCGTTGGCTGCTGTCACGGCGAAGTTAGGACGCACCTGTCGGGCGCGGGCGCCGAGCAGTTGACACATGGTGGAGACGCCGCACCCGCAACCCCCCATCCAGCTAACAAGTACGCCATCCTGCGCGTAGGTGCGGCTTCGATAGGAGTCGTCCCCTCCTGTGCCACGCTCGTTATGCGAGGACGTTCCACGAGGACGTTGCGGCGGTCGTAACGTTTGGGGTTTGGCCGGTTGTGTCTCCCGAATGCCGTGTCGCCGTTGGGGTTGAAATACTCCGGGCGACGGGTCGACGAAGTCGGCGCCCGCCTGCAGGTCCCTGAGCTCGATCAAAAACAAGAATATGTCTCGCACGTCACAGCATCGAGGTTTCCCCATCTGAGCAGCCTTTCGTTGCCGGGAATCGCCTCGCCGCAACCGGCCGCGTGTGGTCGGTGCG
>JAYTFI010000793.1:0-6975 GCA_043734485.1 Acidimicrobiales bacterium
TGCGCGCCTATTTTTCTGGCGTGGGCGAACGCCAGGTCGAGCGCGCCGGCCTCTTCCGGGTTGGGGAATGCGACCGTCGGGAAGTCGGGGTCGGGGTCGAACTGCTCTGGCACCGGAGACACGTCCGTGAAGCCGGCGTCGGCGAAGGCCCGCATGATCGTGGCCCCACCGACGCCGTGCAGTGCGGTGTAGGCGATCTTGAGCGCGCCACGGGCGTCGGGCTCGCTCGTATGTGGGTCAAGCGCACGTACGCCGGCCAGATAGGCATCGACGAGCGACTCGTCAACGGTGTGAATGAGCGGATCATCGGGTGCCGAGAGGATGACCGCGTCCGGGTTCGCGGCCACAGCGTGGATGCAGGCGGCTATCTCGTCGTCGAGTGGCGGCACGATCTGCGGCCCGTCCCCCCAGTAGACCTTGTAGCCGTTGTCGGCCGGCGGGTTGTGGCTGGCCGTCACCTGCACTCCGGCCGCGGCGCTGAGGTAGAGCACCGCGAAGGCAACTACAGGCGTCGGCACGATGTGGGGGAACAGCATCGCCTTGATGCCCTTGGCCGCCATCACCTGCGCCGTGTCGGCCGCAAAAGCATCGCTTTTGTGGCGGGCGTCGTAGCCGATGACGACACCCTTCGTAGCCGCGTCGGGAACGTTGGCCAGCAGATGATCGGCGAGGCCGGCCGCAGTCTGTCGGACCAGTAGCCGGTTCATCCGATTGGGGCCGGCACCGATCGCGCCGCGTAGGCCGGCCGTGCCAAATGCGAGTCGTGTATCGAAACGGTCGCGCACGCCGTCGGCATCGTCGGCGGTGAGGAGCGCTTCCGCCTCGACCACCGTGTCGGGATCTGGATCACGCGCGATCCACGCCTCGACGACGGCGCGCAGGTTCGGGTCGACGTTCGTCATGCCATGCCTCCGAGGATGGTTGCGGTGGATGAGGTCCCCAGGCGTGACGCGCCGGCCTCGATCATCGCCAGTGCAGTCACCGTGTCGCGTATGCCGCCGGACGCCTTCACCCCGAGCCGGTCCCCGACCGTTTCGCGCATGAGCCGCACCGTCTCGATCGTCGCACCCCCGGATGGGTGGAACCCGGTGGACGTCTTCACGTAGTCGGCACCGGCCTGTTCGGCCGCCTGGCAGCAGGCCACGATCTGGGCGGGCGTGAGCACTCCGCTCTCGATGATGACCTTGAGCGTGGAGCCTTGGACCGCGGTGCGAACCTCTGCGATCTCGTCACGCACACCGTCGAGATACCCGGCCATCACCAGGCCGAGGTTCACGACCATGTCGATCTCGGCCGCACCGTTCTCCACCGCGATCGCGGCCTCGAACGCCTTGACCCGCGCCTGCACCGCCCCGCTCGGGAACCCGATCACTGCGCAGGCCACAACCTGGTTGGCGAGTGCGTCGGCCGGCAAGGGCAGCATCGACGGGCTCACACAGACCGCGGCGACCCGGAAGCGCACCGCGTCCGCGCACAGCGACGCAACCTGCAGACGCGTCGCCTCAGGCTTGAGGAGCGTGTGGTCGATGCAGCGGGCCAGTTCGTCGCGGGTCATGCCCGGTCCGTCCTGGCCGCCGCTGGAGAAGTCGGACGCGGACGCACCCGGTCATCCTTGCATCGCCCGACGGCGACCGCGCCGGCGGGGGGACACACCGGAGTCGGGCCAGGCCGGGGACGGCAGGGGGACGGCAATGGGCCGAGTGGCGCGCACGTGTCCTGAGGGTCTTGCATGGCGGACATGAAGCTCGGCTTGTTCTCCATCAACACCGGTCCCTGCGCTGACCCCGACACCGCCGCAGCCGTGTCGCAGGCCTGCGAGGCGGCCGGCTTCGAGTCGGTCTGGACCGGCGAACACGTCGTCCTCCCCGACCCACAGGTGCCACCGTCACCGTCGGCCCCGCTGACGCCGTTCCTCGACCCTGCGGTGGCACTCACCTACATCGCCGCCCACACCAAGACCATCAAGCTCGGCACCGGCATCATCATCCTCCCGCAGCGCAACCCGCTGGTGCTGGCGAAGGAACTGGCGAGCCTCGATGTGCTGTCGAAGGGTCGGCTGCTGTTCGGCGTCGGCGTCGGTTACCTCGAACCCGAGTTCCGAGCCCTTGGATTCACGCTCGATCACCGGGGGGCCAAGACACTCGAGTACCTCGAGGCCATGCGGGCCATCTGGAGCGAGGACAGCCCGGCGTACGACGGGCAGTTCGTGTCGTTCTCCGGCATCCAGTCGCGGCCCCGTCCGGTGCAGCAGCCGACCCCGCCGATCCACATGGGCGGCAACGGGGCGGCCGGCTGGCGTCGTTCCGTGACACATGCGCACGGCTGGTACGGCTTCGCCCGAACGGTCGACCAGGCCGCGGAAGCGATCGCCGGAATCCGTGCTGCGCGCAATGAGCACGAGCGGCCGGACTGGCTGGGCCCCGACATCGAGATCTCGATCACGCCGGCGGGACGCTGTGACGCAGCGATGGCCGCGGCGTACGCGGCGATCGGAGTGGACCGGCTCATCCTCTTGCCGAGCGGCAAGGCCGATCGCGACGGGCTGCTTCGCCAGGTCGAGGAGAGCAAGGGCTTCGGCGGCTGAGTAGTCCGTGGGAAATCGTCGAGGGCTGACGCTCCGCAGCTCGCGAGTACGACCCGTCTGGCACTCGACCCCAGCGAGTGCTACGCGTGCTTATTAACATTCCGTTGGCTGTTTGCTCATCTTCGGCCGTCAGTGTGCCGACATGGAAGCCATGGATACAGAGGTCCGTCCTCGAGTTCCCTTTCCGCCCCGGCCACGCGCCTGGGCCGAGCTGATCGAGCGAATTGTCGCAAGCGCGGCGAGCGCCGAAGGCGCAATCGCGTGGGAGCCGGTCCGAATCGCCGGGCTCGACCATCCCTGGATCGGCGTGCACGCCAAGTCGCTCGGGTCGCCACGTCCATGGCAGTGGGACGTGATCACGCCCGAGGACCGTGCCCGCGACCCGCTTCTGCGCCACGATCAGCTCGCGCTAGCGGTCGAGCAGGACGTGATGGTGGTCGACGTGCGCCGTCACGATGATCCCCACCTCAAGATCCGTCTTCAGGTCCCGGTGAAGCGCATGCCGAAGACCATCGACGTGTCCGCGTCAGCCCTTCCGCCACCGCCCTGGTACGTGGAGCTCGCCACCGGCTGGAGTGCGCCCGCCATCGCCGCAGCGGTGGACGGCTGGATGCGCGAGAACGTCGGGCGCAATGTCACCCTGGTGCCGCCCGCGCCCGTCGCCGACCCGGGCCACAACGACAACGACACCGACCGCTTCAGCATCGGCGATGACCTCTGGGCCACGGACGAAGCGTTCGACGCGCTGCTCCGGCTCGATCCCCGTCATGCCTCACTTGTCACGACCACAATGCTCGCGGTTCGGGAGGCACTGGACCCGTATCGATGAACGAAGGGCGAAATCACGCAGCCTCGGGATGCGAACATGCAGGGGATGACTGCTGTCGACGATGCCGTTGCCGGGTTCGACCTCACCGACCCAGCACTCCTGCAGAACCCCTACCCAGCGCTCGCCGCGCTCCGGGAAGCCGCGCCTGTCATCTGGTACGAACCATCGAAACAGTGGCTCGTCACGCGTTGGGCCGACGTCCACGGGGCACTGAGGGATCGCCGCCTCGGGCGAATCTTCGAGCATCGCTACACATTCGAGGAGTTCGGCCGTCCCGCGCCGGACCCCCGCTGGGCTGCGTTCCGTGAGCACGAGCGCTGGAACCTCCTCAGCCTCGAACCACCGGACCACACCCGCATCCGCTCGCTCATCTCGCGGGCATTCACCCCACGCTCGATCGCCGACATGCGCCCGTTCATGGAGCGAACCGCGTCGGGCTTGCTCGACGCGGTTCGCGATCTCGCATCGTTCGACCTTCTGGCCGACTACGCGCAGCCGTACTCCGTGGCCGTGATCTGCGAGCTACTCGGCGTCCCCCGCAGCGAGACCAACCGCTTGCTCGGCTGGTCCCACGCCATCGTGAAGATGTACGAGCTGACAATGACCGACGACCAGCGTCAGGCCGCCAGTACGGCCGCCGCCGAGTTCATGGACTTCATACGTGCGCATATCATGACGACCCGGTCCAGACCTGGCGATGGCCTGATGTCTCGGCTCGTCTCCGTCGAGGAGGAGGGCAAGAAGCTCAGCGACGATGAGATCGTCTGCACAGTGATCGTGCTTCTGAACGCGGGGCACGAAGCCACCGTCAACACCATCGGCAACGGCACGAACGCCATGCTCGACCAGCGCGGGCAGTGGCAGCGGCTCGTCACGGGCGAGGTTTCGTCCGCAACTGCGGTCGAGGAACTGCTCCGCTTCGACGGCGCCCTGCAGCTGTTCGAACGCTGGGTACTGGACGACGGCTACGAGATCGCAGGTCAGGCGATCCCGGTCGGCAGCGAGATCGCCATGCTGTTCGGCTCGGCCAACCGCGACCCGAGGAAGTTCGCAAGACCCGACCGTCTCGACATCGGCCGCGGCGATCCAACCCACATC
This sequence comes from Acidimicrobiales bacterium, assembly GCA_043734485.1. Lineage (GTDB taxonomy): Bacteria > Actinomycetota > Acidimicrobiia > Acidimicrobiales > JANYDT01 > JAYUDQ01. Next base: position 4,512 of record JAYTFI010000793.1, read on the forward strand.
GGCTTCGGAGGTGGTATCCACTTCTGCATCGGTGCGCCCCTCGCCCGTCTCGAGCTCGACGTCTCGCTCGCCGGATTGGCGCACGCGTTCCCGAACCTCGAACGCGTCCACCCCGCACGGTTTCACGACGCGTTCGTCATCCGCGGTCTGACCGAGCTGCGCGTCAGCGGCTGACCGCAACGGGCTGCTGTGCTCACGACGACGCCACGGTCGAGACCATCACGTCCTCGACCGCGACGTCGCCGCTGAAACGGTTGAAGGCGATCGCCGTCCCCGCTCGGTTCCAGACCATCCGGCCGTAAGACTCCCCCTCGGCGACCACACGCACCGTGCCGCCGCGTACGATTGCGACCGAACCGGTCTCGTCGTACGACAACACTGCGAGGGCGCGGCCATCGGGCGAGAACAGCAGCAGTGCCGATTCGACGTCCTTGGGGAGCGCAACGGTCTCAGTGATCTCGTCAGACCGTCTTCCCGTCACTCACCACGAAACGGCCAGCGGTCGCTTCAGCGATATGCGCACCACCGCGGCCGCCGGTATCGATCGCCACGGACGCGCCAGATTGGTGCGCGACCGTCAGGTCACCGAGGTAGCCCTCGCATCCCGAAAGCATCACGACGTCATCGGTTCCTGGCTGCGTCCCTACGAATGAGCCGTTCATCTCGTTGTGGCCCGGGAAGGCGACGGTCGGGGCACCCCCATCGATCGGCTGGAGGAAGAACACCGGCTCCTTCGCCCCTTCGCAGCCCTCCTTCGAGAGTGTCTCGTCGACCAGGCCGACGATCAGCGCAGTTCCGTCGGGGGACCAGTCCTCGATCAGCCCCGCACCGACCCGCTTTGGTGCTCCCAACACGAGCGGTAAGTCGGTAGTGGGCGCGGCAGCCGTCATGCCTGTCGCGCCCGTGTCGGTCGTGGCGGCAACGGCTGTCTTCGTAGGCATTGCCTCGGTCGCCGCAGCAGATACCGTCCTGTCAGCGGCAACCGGTGCGGTCATACTCGATGTCTCCGATTCGCGGCTGCAGGCTGAGAGCCCCATCACGGCGAGGAAGGCGAGCGCAAGGGAGGAGCGGTGCATTGCGATGACGCTATGGCCCCGGAGTGGCCTGATCGGCTCACGGCGCAAACGTACGATTCGAGGGGAAGATCAGTCAGCAATTCTGATGCGAGGCGCACCTCGACGCCAACAGTGCGCTAGCCGGCGGGCCAGGTCAGGGCCAACAGCACAAGCGTTTCGTTCCCACGTCTTCGGCATCGTGCAAGTTGCCGGAGCCGCCAGCCTCGGCGGGGGGCGCCTGACGCCGTTCCGGATGAACCTGTTCGAGCGGTGCGCGTCGGGTGACGTGCTGTCGTCGATCACACCCCTCGTCCGTTCTGTCCGAACTGCTGGGCGCAGGCGAGGACCGTGGCTCCGGCACCGGTCGAAGTCGCCGAAGCCTTTCTCCGGGGATTGTCGCATCTGGGCCGAACACGGCGTCGATCAGCTTTTGCTTGCGCCCACGGGGCCAGTTGGCACGTCGACCAGTCCGATGCGGGTCATCGAGCGTCAGACGCTGCTCAACGGCGATGCAGTGCTTGTCATCGGCTGATCGCCCGGCGGAGAGGCCTTCCCTCCATCAATCACTTCCTATCGACTTGCAGAAGGTCACGCTGCTTCCTGTACCGAGAACACCTAGTCGCAGGGCATCGGCGCTGGCCGTCGAGAACCTCCACGTACGGCTGTCGAGTCGTGAGGTCAGATTGGGGGGACGAAACCTGTTTCCATCGATCCACACCACGCCGATGGTGCCGGAGGTGTTGATGGTGACCTTGTCGCCGGCTTGCACCGCGATCGAAAACGGGTTCACGCGTCCTGAGGCGAACGGAAGGGTCACGCATGGCCCGTCACGCTTCGGGTTGACCGTCCGAACCACGATCTTGCTGCTGTCGATCTTCGGGTCGTTCGTCGAACACCCGAGGTTGAAGACCTCCTGGTCGCGGAACTGCCCTGCGTCGGTCGCCTCGATCTGGAGTCGGGCGAAAGCCGTATGACCGTCCCAACACCGAATTGGACTGTCGAGGAGGAAGTACGCCGGATAGTCGTGTTTGGCTCCGGTGAGCGGCGACTCGCTCAGTATGCCCGTGCCGGTCGCCACGTTCGCCGTCCATTTGGTCCAGCGCGCATTCCGGACGACGAGGCCACCATCGGCACACGTGAGCGTGATCGACGCCGGCGTTCGCCGATAGCCCGTCGTGCACTCCGCCACCTCGGTCCCCCGGCCTTTCGCGGCAATTGCCGGACCGGCCGTTCCCAGGACGATCGAAATGACACCGACCAAGACAACAGAACCTCGCATCTCTACCTCTTCCTCCTGCTTTGCTCCTCCGACCATCCAACGTCGTGGACGCGCTCCGGACTTGTGTCTGGCCAGCGAATGTCGGTTGGGGGAGAACGTGGCGTCGCTCATGCTGCCACGGTGGCGGACG
>JAYTFI010000794.1:0-4005 GCA_043734485.1 Acidimicrobiales bacterium
CGCCAGGCGCTCGCCCTCTCCATCGACCGGCCCGGCACTGTGCAGGGTGTCATCGACGGCTTCGGTGTCGTCGGCAACGACAGCCCGATGGCGCCGGCGTACCCGACCACAGACAAGACGGTGGCCCAGCGTAAGAAGGATGTGGCCAAGGCCAAGCAGCTGCTCGCCGATGCCGGCAAGTCCGGCGGTGTCGACGTCACCCTCTCCACCTGGGACCGCGCCGACCTCAAGCTGTACGCCCAGGTCATCCAGGCCGCCGGCAAAGAAGTGGGCATCAACGTCACGCTGAACGTCACCGACGCCGGCGCCTACTACGACGACACGAAGTCGCCGAGCTGGCTGAAGTCGGACTTCGGCATCACCGAGTACGGCCACCGTGGCGTCCCCAACGTCTACCTCACGTCGTCGCTGTCGTCCGCCGGTACATGGAACGCCGCGCACTACAAGAGCGCCGACTTCGACGCCGCCAAGAAGACCTTCATCGAGTCGTCCGACGTGGCCACGCAGAAGGTCGCGTCCAAGAAGATCCAGGAGATCCTGCTCGAGGACGCTCCAGTCGTCTTCGGGTACTTCGGCAACACCCTCGACGTCTCGAAGAAGGGCCTCACCGGCAATTACACGAACGGCATGAACGTGCTGGAGACCACACGGGCGAAGCAGCTCTGACCATCCCTCTGCGTTCCGCAACAACGCGTTGAACCGACGGCCTGCCAGTACGACACTGGCAGGCCGTCGGCACTCTCCATCGGGACCCGCCCGTTCGTCCGCCGAACCGTGAAAGCAGACTGATCCGACACGATGATGCGCTTCCTGATCCGCCGGCTCCTGCTCGCCGTCGTGACACTGTTCCTGTTGACCGGCCTGGTGTTCTTCGCCACCCACCTGCTCCCCGGCAACGTCGGGCAGCGCATCCTCGGTCCCTTCGCCGACAAGGAGTCGGTCGCGCTCCTCAACAAGGAGCTCGGCACCGACAAGCCCATCCCGACGCAGTACGTGCGGTGGCTGGGCAAGACGCTCACTGGCGACCTCGGCCGGTCACTGAACTACGACGTGCCGGTCACCGAGAAGCTCCGCCCCGCGCTCGGGTACTCGGCCCGCCTGGCCATGCTCGCGTTCGTGATGGTCGTCCCCGTCAGCATCCTCGGCGGTGTGCTCGCGGCATTGCGGCGAGGCAAGCTCCTCGACCGCATCATCACCGTCGGCGGGCTGTCCGCGGCGGTGGTGCCCGAGTTCGTCTGGGCGGTGCTGTTCATCCTCGTCTTCGGCGTCCATCTCAGGTGGCTGCCGGTGTCGGCTGCGCCCCCCGACGGCGCCGGCGTGTTCGAGCAGTACAAGCACCTGCTGATGCCGGCCATGTGCCTCGTGATGGTCCTGTTCGGCTACATCGCCCGCATTACGCGCGCCGGCGTGATCGAGGCGCTCGACGCCGACTACACCCGCACCGCGCAGCTGAAGGGCCTGTCGGCGCGTGCCGTCGTCACCCGGCATGTGCTGCGCAACGCGCTCGTCCCGACGATCGCGGTCGTGGCCACCCAGATCGGCTACATGCTCGGCGGCCTGGTTGCCGTGGAGCTGATCTTCAACTACCCGGGTTTCGGCCAGCTCCTCCTGAATGCGGTGCGCCAGCTCGATTTCCCGGTGCTCCAGGCCGCCGTGCTGATCTCGGGCGCGCTTTACATCAGCACGACGTTCCTCGCCGATCTGCTCTACAGCATGCTGAATCCACGCATCCGTCAGGGGGTCCTCAAGTGACGACCGAAGGTTCTGCCACGCCGACCCTCGGCGGCGCGAGCGCGTCTGACCGGGAACGGGCAGCGACGGAGATCCGCAAACAGCGAGCCGAGCGATTCGCAGTGCTGCGCCGTAAACCCGCCTTCATCGTCGGCGCCGGTATCACGCTGTTCTGGCTCGCCTGCGCCCTGTTCGGAAACCTGATCGCGCCGAAAGACCCGCTTGCCCAGGACCTGCTCAACAAGCTCAAGAGCCCGGGCTCGGCGCACTGGTTCGGCACCGACAACCTCGGCCGGGACGTGTTCTCGCGCGTCATAGTCGGTGCCCGCGTGATCCTGCTGATCGCGCTCGGCGCCACCATCCTCGGCACCGTGCTCGGCACCATCGTCGGACTGGTGGCCGGGTACTTCAAGGGCATCATCGACGATGTTCTGATGCGCCTTGCCGATGTCTTCATGGCCATGCCGGTCATCGTGTTCGCACTGCTCACGATCGCGGCATTGCAGAGCAAGTCGTCCTTCGTCGTACTCGCCATCATCGGCATCGTGTACACGCCGATCATCGCCCGCACGGTCCGGGCCACGGTCCTCGGCGAGGCCGAGCTCGACTACGTCGCCGCGGCCCGTCTGCGCACCGAGAAGACGCCGCACATCCTGTTCGTCGAGCTCCTGCCGAACATCGTGCCGCCGCTGCTCGTCGAGTTCACGGTCCGACTCGGATACGCCATCTTCGCGGTGGCCACGCTGTCGTTCCTCGGCGCCGGGGTGACCGCTGAATCTTCCGACTGGGGCTCGCAGGTGGCGAACCACTACAAGTACCTCAACGGCCTGAACTGGTCGGCGACGGTGTTCCCGGCCGCCGCCATCGCCACACTTGCGATCGGCGTGAACCTGATGGCCGACGGACTGCTCGAGGCGTTCGAGCGATGAGCACCGACACGCTCCCAAGTCCTGGCCCGTCGCCCGCGGGCCTGATTGTGCCCACGCTGGAGTTCGACAACCTCCAGGTGGCCTACACCGTGCGCGGCATCGACCGTCCGGTGCTGCGAGAGGTGTCCTTTGCCGTCGCACCGGGCGAGGCCTATGGGTTGGTCGGTGAGTCCGGATGTGGCAAATCGACCGCTGCCTTCGCGGCCATGCGCTTCCTGCCCAGGAACGGCAAGATCACCGGCGGTCAGATCCGCTTCGAGGGCCGCGACGTCGTCGCCATGTCAGTGAATGAGGTGCGCAAGCTCCGCAGCACCGCCATCTCGATGGTGTACCAGAGCCCGATCGCGGCGCTGAACCCGTCGATCCGGGTCGGCGCGCAGGTGGCCGAGGTCTTCACCATCGCCGGCTTCTCGAAGGCGGACGGGCTCGCCCGCGCCGAGATCGCGCTCGGTGCCGTGCAGATCGCCGACATTGCCAAGGTGATGCGGCGCTACCCGCACGAGCTCTCGGGAGGCATGGCGCAGCGCGTGGTCATCGCCATGGCGCTGGCCACCAACCCGCGGCTGCTCATCCTCGACGAGCCCACCACCGGGCTCGACGCGACAGTCGAGGCCGAGGTGCTCGACCTGGTGCGAACGCTACGCGAACGTACGAATACGTCGGTGCTGTTCATCAGCCACAACCTGGGTGTCATCCGCTCGATGTGCGACCGCGTCGGGGTGCTCTACGCGGGCCAACTGGTGGAGGAGGGCGACACCGCGCAGCTCCTACGCGATCCGCACCACCCCTACACCGTGGGCCTTCTGCGCTGCATTCCCCGCGCCGGACTGCGCAAGGACCGCGACCGCCTCGACACCATCCCCGGCACGCTGCCCCCGCTCGGCGCGGACATGCCCGGCTGCGTCTATGTCGACCGCTGCCCGATCGTCACGGACACCTGCCGGACGCAGAAGCCGCCGATCGTCGAGCTCGAGAACGGCCAGCGCACGCGTTGCTTCTATCCCGAACTGGCTCCGTCCATCCCGCGTTCGAGCGAGGTGATCGCGCCCGACGAGGAGCTGATCGCGCCGGCCCCGACCACGTCCGACGGTTCGCTGATCCGCTTCGAGGGTCTGTCCAAGACGTTCGGCTCCTCGGACAGCACCGTCCGGGTGCTCTCGAACATCGAGCTCTCGTTACGGCCCGGCGAGACCCTCGGCCTGGTCGGCGAGTCCGGCTCCGGCAAGACGACCCTGGCCAAGGTGCTCCTCGGCCTCCTCGCGCCCGACGCGGGCAGCAAGATCGAGCTCGATGGCAACATGCTCGGTGGCACGCTCATCCAGCGGTCGGCCAGCGATGTGTCAGC
>JAYTFI010000795.1:0-2458 GCA_043734485.1 Acidimicrobiales bacterium
GTCGTCGGGCGGACGGTCGTAGCCGGGGTCCTCGTTGGCGACGGGACGCGGCGCGCCGCCAGCGGTCCGGTTCGGACGGGATGCGCCGTCATTGCGGCCCCGTGCAACGTTCGCCGTTCCCGTTGACCCGACACGTGTCGGCTTGCGACGCGGTTCGTTCAACGTGCGTGCCATCGTCTCCTCCGAGATTTGGCACTGCGCCGCCACTTGTTTGAGATACTGCTCGCGCACAAGCGCATTCGGATGCTCGAGGATGGCGTCGGCCGCCGCCTCATACGCTCGCGCCCGCCCTTCCGGGGTACGCAGGTTCGCCGCTCCCAGCAGCCGCTCGATACGGAACTGCAGGAACGGCTTCGCGTTGACGACTGCCTCCTTCAGCAGCTCCGGCTCTTCGCGGGCGACGTCGCCGGGGTCCTTGCCGGCGGGCAGCGCGACGACGTACAGGTCGATCTCGAACGCCTTCTCCCATGCGTAGAACTTCTCCGCGGCGTTCTGACCGGCGTTGTCCGCGTCATACGCGAGAACTATTCTGCGCGCATAGTTCTTGAGCATACGGAAGTGCTCGTCGGCCAGGGCCGTGCCGCACGTCGCCACGGCTCGCCCGAGGCCGGCGCGATGGAAGCCGATCACGTCCGTATAGCCCTCGCACACGATGACCTCGCCGGCTTCGACAATGCCCGCCTTCGCCCAGTTGAGCCCATACAGCGTTCGGCTCTTCGAGTAGACCTTCGACTCGGCCGAGTTCTTGTACTTCGGTCCATCGGCATCGGGGAGCTTGCGGCCGCCGAACGCGATCGGCGCGCCCGACGGATCGAAGATCGGGAACAGGATGCGGCTCTGGAAGAAGTCGTTGAGCTTGCCGATCTTGCTGACGTAGCCGAGCCCCGCGTCGCGGGCCACGTCGGTTGGAACGCTGAGGGCCTTGCACATCACATCCCAGCCGTCCGGCGCCCATCCCATCTTGAAGCGGCGGATGGCGTCTCCGTCGTACCCCCGCGACCGAAGGTACGAGCGGGCCCTGCCGGCATCGGCCGACGTGAGCAACCGCTGGTGGTACCACTCGGCCGCTGCGGCGACGGCGTCGAGGAGCTTCGTCCGCCGGACCCGGTCACGGCCGGCGGCCTCGTTGTCGTAGCGGAGCTGGATGTTGGCCTTCGCCGCGAGGCGCTCGACCGCGGCGGCGAAGTCGAGGCGTTCGAGGTCGCGCACGAACGTGATGACATCGCCCTTGGCCCCGCAGCCGTAGCAGAAGTACACGCCCTTCTCCGGGTTGATGGAGAACGACGGTGACTTCTCGCTGTGGAACGGGCACAGCCCGGAGTAGTTGCGCCCGACCCGCTTGAGTGCGATGTGCTCGGCCGCGACCGCGACGAAGTCACTTGCGGCCCGCACCCTTGAAATGTCCTCCTCGTTGATTCCCATGGCACTCCCCGTCTCCGGGACCTGCACTGCGTGGCAGAGCGGTCGGCTCAGTATGCCGGAGGTCTGTGACGGCTCGGGTCGGGGTCAGTCCGACGACTGCCGCAGCAATGCCGTCAGCTGGGCAACCGCGTGGGGGAACTGCAGCGTCGTCGATCGGCTGAAGCCGAGCACGAGCCCACCCCGTTTCGGGGTGCCGGTCCAGTGCTGCGCGAGCCCCCACAGCGCGAACGATGCGTCCCGAGCCCGCGCTACGACGGCGTGCTCGTCGATCCCGGGCGGCAGCAGCGCGGTGAGATGCAGCCCGGCCGAGATCCCCGTCAACTCGATCCTCTCCGAAGACTCAGACAATGCCGCCACCAGCAGGTCGCGGCGACGCCGGTACACGCCGCGCATCGCCCGCACATGACGGTCCAATCCCCCGCTCACGATGAGCTCGGCGAGGGTCGCCTGTTCGAGCCCCGAGACATCAGGGTCGCGGCCGCGGATCTCGGCCAGCGGTCCGACCAGCGCCGGTGGCACGACCATCCAGGCGACGCGCAAGGCCGCGGCGAGCATCTTGCTGGACGTGCCGGCATAGACGACGCGCGAGGGATCGAGCCCCTGCAATGCCCCTATCGGCTGGCGGTCGTAGCGGAACTCGCCGTCGTAGTCGTCCTCGACGATCCAGCCGTTGCAGCGGTGGGCCCACCCGATCAGCGCCGCCCGACGGCCGGGTGAGAGCACCACGCCCATCGGGTACTGATGTGCCGGCGTGACCAGCACGACCCGAGCGCCGGTCCGTTCGAGCGCGGCGACGACCACGCCCTCGCCGTCGACCGGCACCGGCAACGTCGCCATCCCGACGCGCTGCAGCACGTTGCGGTGGAACGGGAAGCCCGGGTCCTCGACGGCCAGCGCGTCGATGCCCATGCCGCCGAACATCCGTCCGAGGTGCGCGAGGCCCGACGCCATGCCCCCGACGACGCTGATCCGCGAGGGCTCGGCGTCGACACGGCGGGTTCGGGCCAGATACACCGCAAGGACTTCACGCAGGCGC
>JAYTFI010000796.1:0-1568 GCA_043734485.1 Acidimicrobiales bacterium
TCCGTTCTCGTCGTGAGGAAGCCCGGCGACCGTTACGCGGCCGAGCTGCAGATGGGCGTACAGAAGGGCTGAACCGTCGCTGCCGCGGCAATTGCGTCCGCGCCGAAGCCGAAGCCGAAGCCGAAGCCGAAGCCGAAGCCGAAGCCGAAGCCGCTGGCCACGACACCGCGTATCTCGCCGACCACACCTCCTAGGTCGATCCAGGTCGAGTGGATCCGATCTGACGGCAGCGTCGCGCACACCTACACGTTCGCCGGTCGCCCGATCACGCGGATGGACATCTCGCGCCGAGGGCGGATTCTCCCTTCCCGTTGTCACAGCCCTCCGGTATGGTCGGGCCGAACGCTTCCCCCGGCGCACCGATCACCGCATCGCGCGCTCGCCTTGCCGAGCGTCAGGCGTGCACCAAGCCCGGAGGTCCACCATGGCCCCTCGCCATCGCTGTCCCCGCCCGAGCCAGACGCTCGATCATCCCCTCACCGGCAAACTGAGCGCTGCCCTCGACTCCCCGATCGAGTACCTCGGTCCCGACGGCCCACTGCATCCGGATGTCCGGCCGCTACGCACTGTCGACGACGCCTTCGATGCCATCGACCTCAGCCGACCCGGGGCCTTTCGGGACGGGCTCGTCGTGTTGCTGCTCGACCCGTCGGCGCGCCCGATGCTGGCGGTGGCCGTCGACCATGCGCCCGACGACGACATCGACGCGATTGCGGCGCTGCTGGCCGATGTGCGCGATCGAGGCCACCCCATCGCGGGAGTCGTGCTCGGCGTGTACCGGCCTGCAAGGACCGTCGGTTCGGCCGCCATCAAGCTGACCATCGACGGGGTGCAGTTGGCCGCGTGGATGTCGTTGTCGCGGCTATTGAATGGAAGCGGGATCACGTTGGTCGATGTCCTGGTGTTCGAACCCGGGCGTTGGATGTCCCTCGTCGCTGCCACCTCCAGCGAGATCTACCCGACCGGACCGCTTCCGTGGCCTGCCGCGCTCAGGTGAGGGACGTCGAACTTCCATCCCCAGCCGAGGTAGTCGGGGGTTACGCTGCTGTCCGTGGTCCGACTTCCCCTAGCGGCAGCCGCTAGGACCCTTAGCGCACTCGCGCTGTCGCTCGCAGTCGTACCTGCGTCACATGCCGCCACCACCGCCCGCACAGGCCTGGTCCAGACCGCGGCGCGATCGGTATCGGCCCAGGCCGACGCTGGTCCGGTTTCGACCACCACGACCGCGATCCCGGCGGCTGCCAACCCGTCGGGCCCGATCCTTCCCACACCACTCGCCTACGCCCGCATCGCACTCGACTTCATCGAGCAGGCCGCCTACCGCGTCCCGCTCGTCGACTGGGCCGCGGTCCGTGCCAGGGCCGAGCAGCGGGCGGAATCGGCCGCCACGATCGCCGACACCTACCCGATCATCACCGATGCCCTCAAGGGCCTCGCCGACCGCCACTCGTCGTTCACCGGCCCGCCCCAAGCCGTGCAGCAAACGGCCGGTAAGTACAACGGCTTCGGCTTCCTCGCCGTGCTGCCGAGCCGACTCGTCGTCACCGTTGCGCCGGGTAGCCCGGCCG
>JAYTFI010000797.1:0-2205 GCA_043734485.1 Acidimicrobiales bacterium
GGAACCGGCGGCGTCGCGGAGTCGCCGTGATCGACCCGCCAGGCGGCGTCGGCGGCCAGCAGTTCCGGGAGATCGGCGCGGTCGGGTGTCCATCCGCCGGTGCGGACGAGCTCGTCGATGCGCGGCATCGGGTACGCCGCTTCGACCGCTGCCCCTTCCCGCCGCACGATCTGCTCGAGGGTGAGGCCGCGGTTCTCCCGGGAGTCGAGGTCGAGTGGCGCCGACGAACGGCCCCACTCGGACACGTAGTCGTTGGCCGACTTCCGCCCGGCCACCATCGCGGCACGGTCGATGCCCTTCTGGAAGCGCCGGGGGAGCACATGCTGCATCGTCTCGCGGTTGGCTCGTGCGTTCAGTTGCGCGGGGATGTCCCGCCACGAGATGCGGATCAGCTCGGGCCCGCCACCCCGACGCCCTCGTGACCGCTCACCCGGCATGGCGCACCAGAAAGGCATCCAGCGGGGCGCCCAGTCCTGACCGACCCGTAGGCACATGCTCGAACGCCAGCCCGAGCCGGGTCGCAGCCGCACGGCCCAACACGACGAGCGCAGGATCGTCAGCCTGGGACAGCAGCACGACCCGCGTGTAGTTGCCGAAGTACAGGTCGCGCAGCTCCGGATGGCGGTCGAGTCCGAGCCCCGACCAGACCAGTGCATCGAAGTGCCGGGCCAGGAAGTCCGTCAGGTAGAACGTGCCGAGGGCCTCGTCCTGCATCTCGGCGAACCGGGAGGATCCGGCGAAGAACTCGTAGCAGTGTGCACCGGGCAGGCGCTGCACGCCGGGGAACTCCTCCAGCAGCGCATCGAGGTGTCCACCCGTCCCGCAGTCCGCATACGCGACGAGCACCGGCCGGCCGGCCGCGCGGGATGCTTCGAGCAGCGGACGCAGCGCCGGGACGATCTGCTCGGGGCGGTTGTGCAGCCGCGCCGGGAGATACTGCACATCGAGGTGATCCCCGAACCCGGACGCCGAGAGCACGGCGCGGAGGTCGCCGCCCAGCGCGCCGCAGGCGAGCACGAGCGGACGGGCAGGCGTCATGATCCGTCTCCGCGCACTACGCCGCGTGGCGTCGCTTCTGGACGAGGGTCTTCGCCATCTCCGATGCCACGGCCGCGTCACGACAGTAGGCATCGGCACCGATGGCGTTGCCGAACTCCTCGTTCAGCGGAGCCCCACCGACGAGAACGATGTAGTCGTTGCGGATGCCCTTCGACTTCAGCGTGTCGATGACGACCTTCATGTACGGCATGGTCGTGGTCAGCAATGCGGACATCCCGAGGATGTCGGGCTTGTGCTCGGCCAGCGCAGCCAGGAACTGTTCGGCGTCGGTGTTGATGCCGAGGTCGAACACTTCGAAGCCGGCACCTTCGAGCATCATGGCCACGAGGTTCTTGCCGATGTCGTGGATGTCGCCCTTGACGGTGCCGATGACGACCTTACCGATCGGCTCCGCCCCGGTCTCGGCCAGCAAGGGCCGCAGGATTTTCATGCCCGCCTTCATCGAGTTCGCGGCGAGGAGCACCTCAGGCACGAAGAGGATGCCGTCACGGAAGTCGATGCCGACGATGCGCATGCCTTCGACGAGCGCCTCCTGGAGGACCCTGTCAGGCGTCCAGCCGCGGCCGAGCAGCAGGTTCGTGCCGTCGTGGATCTCGTCGGCCAGCCCGTCATAGAGGTCGTCGTGCATCTGGGCGACGAGATCGGCGTCGTTCAGGGTCGCAAGATCGATCTCGCCGTCGTCGTCTTCGAGCGCTACGGGTTCGTCGGCCACGGAATCGATCTCCTTTTGCGGGCTTTTGCGGGCTTTTGCGGGTTTTGCGGACTTGCGGGCTTAGCGGACTCGTACGCAGCCACAAGGCTACTCACGATGCGAGAAAAGGCTACCAGCCGGGAAGGCGAGCTTGCCACGATGCGGCAAGAATCTGTATGGTGGGAAGGATGTTGTTCTCGTCCCTCCGCTCCCGATCGGGATCTGCCGACGCCGTCGATCCGAGCGTGACCGCACCGAGGAAACCCACGTCTCCTGCGTCCCTCCTTGGCTTGGTACGTGACGCGCACCTCGAGGTTCTGCCCACGCCGACCATCGCCGTCCGCTGTGCCGGCCTACCGCTCGGGACGACGATCTCGGTCACGTGTTCGCCGATCAAGGGGATCGGGGCCACGCTTGAGGTGGCGACGGCGCTCGCTGATCAGGGCCATGTGGTC
>JAYTFI010000798.1:0-3065 GCA_043734485.1 Acidimicrobiales bacterium
TGATCGCCGGAGACGTCGACCCGCTCCCATCTCGCCCCGTCACCGAGACGCGCGGCGTCACCGGGGTCGAACGACATTGGAAGCCGCGGCGCGTTCAGCGAGCGCTGCCGCGTCGCCATGCGCGCTCAGCCCATCGCCTTGCCGAAGTCTGCCGTGCGCCACTTCTCCGGCGTCAGCCTGGCCACAACCGACTCGGACGTGCTCGGGTTGGTGTCGACATACCACTTGCCCATCTCGGGGCCGAGGTAGCGCGTCGCCATCGACAGGTCGTCACGCTGCTCGACCGCGATCACGACAGGCCCCTCGACCATCACGTACTTGTAGGGCGGGGCCTCGGTCTGCACCGTCATCGACGCCCGGCCGGCGGCTCGCAGGAGCTTCGCCTTCAACGACGATCCGCCCATGCCGATGATCACGTCGCCATTCTCGTACTGGTACCAGATCGGCAGTGCAAGCGGGCCATGGCCGGGGTGTTCGATGGCGAGCAGCCCCACGTGCACGCCGGCAAGGAAGGCCGCGGCTTCGTCCTGCGTCATCGAGATGTCCATGGCCGGAGTGTGCCAGCTCTTGCGTGGCCGACGTGACGACCGGTTCGACGTGATGGGCATGCATCACGTACGCCGGGCGGTGCTTTGCCGGCTGTCCAGGGCACCACCTCAGGCCGTCGACAGCCTCTCGACGGTGGAGCCACCGAGCTGGACCAACCCCGCATCGAACGTGGCCACTCGCGACCGATGTCGGCGGGCGATGGCAATGAGATGCGCATCGGTGACCTGTCGGTGCCCGACGAGCCGATCGTGCGGCACGAGCGGGTTGCTGGCGAAGCCACGATCGTCCGCGAGGAAGCGGTGACTCGGATGTCCGACCAGCTCCGCCAGAACAGCGCTCGCCTCTCGGACGCTCACGGCGTCACGCAGCACCGCCGGATTCGACGACACCCGCACGAAACCGGTCTGTGTCACCCCGCATGTGGCGAACTGGTCTGTCGAACCGGTGAAGGCGGTGGAGAACCATCGTCCCGCCGACGCGTGGTGCATGTGCTGCTCCCAGATGAGTGCGACCAGCACGTTCACGTCGAGCAGGAAGTTCATTCGTCGTCGAGCGCCCGGCTCACCATCTCGGACGTGATCACGACGGAATCGGGCCGGGCACGGATGATCGGCAGCCCATCGACCAGTGCCACGCTGGTCGGTCGGAGCCCGGCGCGTGCCAGCGACGAGATCACGGCGCCGATGCTCGAGCTTCGAGCCCGGGCCAGCTCGCGGGCGGCGTCCAGGACGTCTTCGTCGAGATCAAGGGTCGTTCGCACATCGTTATGTTAACGCATCTCGATGCGCGAACTTCGGGACTGATTGGGACTCGCGGTCCGGCATCGCCAGACTGCAGCGCATGGCCACGGAAACGAAATCCGAAGCGACCGCACCGGTACCGACTGCCGAGGACGAGCTCGTCTACGAGCTGCACGGCCATGTCGGCGTCATCACGCTCAACCGGCCCGAGGCCCGCAACGCGCTGACATGGCGCACCTACAAGCTTCTCGAGGACGCGGTGCGGACGACCACGGCGCGCTGCCTCGTCATCACTGGCAACGGGACGGCGTTCTGCTCCGGCGACGATGTGAAGCTCGTCATGGGCGGCGGCGACAGGCCGCCGGAGGTCGGCTCGGCCGCTCGCACCGGGCCGCGCCTCACGCCGGCCGCCGACGCGCTGCTGCACACCAATGTGCCCGTCATCGCCGCCGTGAACGGTGCCGCGGTCGGCTGGGGCATGGAGCTCGCGCTGATGGCCGACCTGCGCGTGGCCAGCGAGAAGGCACGCTTCGGTGAGCTGTTCGTGATGCGAGGCCTCGTCAGCGACGCGCCCGGGTTCGGTCGGCTGGCGCAGCTCGTCGGCCGCGAGAAGGCGGCCGAGCTGCTGTTCACCGGCGACATCATCTCGGCGGAGGAGGCGCTGCGGATCGGCCTCGTGGGCAGGGTCGTGCCGCCGGACGATCTGCTGCCGACGGCGATGGCGCTGGCCGCCAAGATCGCCTCCAACCCACCACTTGCGGTCCAGCAGATCAAGGCCGGGCTGCGGCGCACGCTGGATCCCGATTGGAACGACCTCGGGTCGTGGGTGTCATCCCGCCTCGGTGAGCTGTTCCAGACAGCGGATCACCGCGAAGGCGTGAAGTCGTTCCTGGAGAAGCGCCCGCCGGCCTTCACCGGAAGTTGATGCGCGGGCGGCACGGCTGACCAGCGGTACGATCGTCGGTCCCCGTCCCGCAGGAGAGTCCGTTGAGCGCGCGCATCATCGACGAGGCGAAGCGTCGTCGGACGTTCGCCATCATCAGCCATCCCGACGCCGGCAAGACGACGCTCACCGAGAAGTTCCTGCTCTACGCAGGCGCACTCCAGCGAGCGGGTGCCGTCCACGCTCGTGAGGGCGGACGCGCCGCCACCTCCGACTGGATGGAGATGGAGCAGAAGCGCGGCATCTCGATCACCTCGACGGTGCTGCAATTCAGCTACCGCGACTGCGTCGTCAATCTCCTCGACACGCCCGGCCACCGCGACTTCTCGGAAGACACGTACCGCGTGCTCACCGCGGTCGACGCAGTAGTCATGGTGCTCGACTCCGCAAAGGGCCTCGAAGCGCAGACGCTCAAGCTCTTCGAGGTGTGCCGCGCCCGCGACCTGCCGATCATCACGTTCCTCAACAAGATGGACCGGCCTGGCCGCTCGCCATTGGAGCTGCTCGACGAGATCGAGGAACGCCTCATCCTCCAGCCCACCCCCGTCACCTGGCCGGTCGGCGACCCTGGCGACTTCCGCGGCGTGATCGACCGGCGTACGGGCGACTTCCACCGCTTCACCCGCACCGCACGCGGCGCGACGATGGCCACGGACGAGATCGTCAGCCCCGAACGGGCCCTGTCGGAAGAGGGCGCGGCCTACGAGACCGCCCGTGACGACGTCGAGCTGCTCGACGCCACCGGACAGACGCTCAACATCGAGACGTTCCTCCGCGGCGACTCGACGCCGGTGTTCGCGGGCTCGGCGATCACCAACTTCGGGGTCGGCCAG
>JAYTFI010000799.1:0-16050 GCA_043734485.1 Acidimicrobiales bacterium
GCGACCGTCGGCTTGCCGTTCCGGGGCGGTGAGTGCTGCGGCGCGCTCCACGCTCACGCCGGACTCGCCGATGGCGCCCGGAGCCTGGCTTCGCGGGTCATGCGAGCCTTCCCGGGCGACGGTGCGATCGTCGTCGATTCGGCCGGCTGCGGCGCCGCGCTGAAGGACTACGGGCATCTGCTGGGCACGCCTGAGGCTTCGGCCTTCAGTGCTCGTGTGCTGGACATCGGCGAGTGGCTTGCGGCTCGCGTCGACCGGCTCCCTCCCGCCGCGGGGCGGCGCTACCCGGGGATTGTCGCGGTCCAGGATGCATGCCATCTCCGGCACGTTCAACGGGCCCATCTGCCGGTTCGTACGGTGTTGGCCCCCTACGCCGACGTCGTCGAGCTCGACGACGACGGGCGGTGCTGCGGGGCCGGTGGCAGCTACCAGCTCACCCAACCGGAGCTCGCCGAAGCGATACGCTCGCAGAAGGTCGCGGCGATAGGGCGGACCGGCGCGACTGTCGTCAGTAGCGGCAACCCGGGCTGCTCGATGTGGCTGGAGTCGGCCGGTCTCAAGGTGCTCCACCCGGTGCAGATCCTCGATGACGTGCTCGAGCTGGGCGGTGTGTCGACATGAGCGGGCTGGAGGAGATACGCGATCAGCTGGCCGTCGCCATCGAAGCCCTCGCCGACGAAGCGCTGCGGCTTCTGCGAGTGGCGCAGCAGACCGGCGACGAGTTGGACCGTCGTGACGTGCTCGCTGCGGAGAGGCGCATCACCCGTGCCCGTCGAGCCGTCGAGAAGGCTGCGCATCTGCTCGACGGTGACGCCGCCGGTGACGACGGCGACTGAGTTTGTGCGGCATTTGCGACCAGCGGTCATAGGAGCCCATGCGGTCAGCCGATCAATCGCTCGAACCACGTGTCGCGGCCGAACTCTCCGATCGACTCGTGGGTGATCCGGAACCCGCGGCGGACGTAGAACGCAATGACGTCGGTCCACGCCGACGAGGTTTCGAGGACGAGGCGCGTGGCACCCCACGCCGAAGCTCGGGCAGCGAGCTCGTCCACGATGGCGTGTCCGAGACCACTCTGGCGCGCTCACCCTGACCACAGGCCGGCGATTCGGTTGTCAAGGACCAGCTGCTGCGTCGAAGCGATCCGGTCGACGGCGGCGGTTTGATTGGGCTGTCAAGCTATGGTTCTGGTCGAGGCTCCTGCGTTCTCCTCGGCTATCGGTCGATCTTGGTAGCGCGGGCGATGACCTCCCCAGTGGTTCGGTCGTGGATGGTGACGGCGCCGTCTGGCTCGAGCTGGGCTTTGAGTTCTTCAACGTGGAGGTGGCGGTGGTGGGCGTCGCAGAACAGGCCGAGGACTTCGACGTCGGTGAAGCCGTGGTCGAGGAGCCATTCGTTGAGGTGGTGGACGTGACATCGTGATGCTGGTGCCCGGCAGTACGGGAAGATGCAGTGTCGGTCGCGCACTTCGATGGCGAGGCGTTGCAGGAGGGTGGGCTCGCGTCGTATTCGGCCGAATTTGAGGATCGCACCATCCGCCCCCTGGTAGTAGGCGTACAGATCATTCCTCACGGCGTCGAACAGGTCAGCGGTGACGGGGATGGGGCCGTGGCCGAGAATCTCGGCTTCGTAGCGGTCCACGTCGAACACGATCACGACGGCCGGCTTGGCGGAACGAACAGTGACCGGGCGGTTGCAGAGGAGATCGGCGACAGGTCGGATCGGCGGGCTCCCTCGGGGAGCATCGTCGTTGTGGGAATCGCCGGTGTCTGCATCGCGCAGGTCGGTATCGGCATCGCCGGTCGGGTGTGGGTCGTGGCCACGGTCGTCCGTCGCCGGACCAAACTCGTCGCCGTGCTCTAGGTCTCGTTCGTCTGCATGTGTTGCGGGGGGACGGGTGAGCGGACTGCGGAGAATGCCGAGCATCTGGAGGAGTGCATCGAGGCGACGTTGATCCCGGCTGTCACCGCCGTGCTCGCCGAGTCGCGGGGCTCGTTCCGGGTGGTTGTGTCGCCAGTTGGCATCCATGAGGGTGCGCAGGAGTGATTCGAGCATTGCGCCTTCGCGCGGAGCGAGCAGGCCGTGAATGGTGATCATCCCCTCCGGTCCAGCACCGAGGACGAGTCTCCGGAGTGCCTGTTGACGGGCAGCGGTGTCGTCGCCCGCGGTGCGGGAGAGCCGGATCTGTTCGACTTCGTGGCGCAGATCCTCGGGCGGCCGGCCGACGGCCCAGACGGCGATTGCGTTCACATCGTCGGCGTGCGCTCGGATCGGGGCCAGTGCGGCGATGTGTTCGCTCGACAGTAAGCCGGCCCGCAACAAGCCCGCCACGACCGGGTGCTCATTGATGATCGCCGCGACGCACCGCCGCCGGCGGGCCTCGGCAGCCGACGTACCGGTGATGCGGGCCAGCGACGTGATCGCGTCACGGGTATCAGGCATCGCCGTGATGAGCGCTGCAGCGGCAGCCTCGACTTCCCGGCGGATCCGTTCCAGGACCCGCAGCCCGTCCTGCACCGCATCGACCGTCCAGCCGACCGGGATCACCGTTTCGACCCGGACGCCATCCCAGGGTGTTTGGTAGGCCCGCTGATCTGTTGTGGACGAAGTGGATGAAGGAGACACGAACATATGTTCGCACGGGGAAGTTTAGGTTGTCAAGCTCTTTTCTTTCATTCCAGTGACTTCGTTGCCTATTCGCACCTCCGCAACGATCGCAATTCCGCGGGGCGGCCCAACCACCGGGCAAGACTGGGGCGATGCGATCGATCGCCGACCGGCTGGCGCAGGTTCCCGGCGTGGTCGCCGTCACCCTCGGCGGGTCGCGGGCGTCCGGGACCGCAACGGACGACTCGGACTGGGACTTCGGCCTGTACTACCGCGGCACGATCGACCCGGCTGGCATCCGAGCGCTCGGCTGGCCCGGCCGGGTGTTCGCTCCCGGCGATTGGGGTCGCATCGTCGATGGCGGTGCGTGGCTCACGATCGACGGCATCAAGGTCGACCTCATCTACCGGGACATCGACGTCGTCACGCATTGGGTCGCCGAAGCCGAGGATGGGCGCTTCGAGATCCAGCGGGAAGTCGGATACGTCGCCGGCATCGCCACCTACATCCTCGCTGGCGAGCTCGCCCTCGGTGAGGTCCTTTCGGGTGCGCTCCCGAGACCGGCGTTCTCCGAGGCGCTGCGCTCGTCCGCGCCGCCGCGTTGGTTCCAACTGGCGGCCGGTGCGCTGCACCATGCCGAGGTCCACGCGCGCCGGGGCGATTCGATTGCGGCGTTCGCGAACCTTGGCCAGGCCGTGCTCGCGACAGCACAGGGCCGAATCGCGTCGACCGGCGAGTGGGCGCTGAACGAGAAGCGGATCATCGATCGTGCCGGGCTCGCCTCCACGGCGGCCGCGTTGCAGATCCACCGCGATTCGCCGGAGGCCGCGACCCTGGCAATCGGTCAGCTGCTCGCGCTGCCGAGGTGGGGTGACCGTCGTCCTCGGGTGGCGGATTGATCCACCGCTGCGGGGATCGAGAACGCCGCTGCCGGATCGGCATTGTGATCAGGGTCACCTTCGAGGCGGATTGGGGTCGAATTCGGGGGTTTTGCGCACCGAGACCGCCTGAGAGTTGATCCTGGGCCAAGGGGTCGGCTGGGGGATGACTGGGGGCCTCAGGTGCCACCGAGTGACGCGAGCGCGGCGATCGGGGCCGGGTCGCCGAAATGTGCGAAGCGGTCGGCGTCGGTGAGGGGGATGCGACCCCACAGTCCCAGCACGAGATCCGAAGCCGTGCCCCGGATCGCCGCAGCGCCCTTGCCGTGCTCCTTCGTGACCCTCACGATGCCGCCGGTGATGTCGAGCATCCACTCGCCTTCGATGTCGGTGCAGTGCAGGTGCACGGTGCCGCCGAGGGTGAAGTCGGGTCGCTTCGCCAGGTGCCGATTGCCCATCAGGAAGTACTCGTCGATGCCGTCGACCGCGAGCTCCGGGGCGATCGGCGAAGCGCCGCCGATGGCACCTTCGGCGTCCCAACGGTGGATCGAATGCTCGTGGGCCATGCGGCGCGACCAGAACGCGACGGTGTCGGGACCGGGAAGGAACGTCCAAGCCGGTGCGTCGGGCGACTTCGCCCGCAACTCGGCGACCAGCGCATCGGCGCTCGTCTGATAGTACGCGCGCAGATCATCGTGATCAGCGGGCGGTGCCTCGAGCGAGCTTCCCGGCGCAGGAGTCATTGCCCCGGTCGGCACGACGGCCAGCGCCATGCGGTGCACCCGGCCGAGATGGCTGATCAGGCGGGCCAGGTCCCACTCCGGACAGGAAGGGACTGTACGGGCCAGGTCACCGCCGGCGATCGCACTGATGGTCGCGAGGTCAGCCGCCAAGGCGTCGATGAAGGCGGAGTGGTCGAGGCTCATCGCACCGTCCGGAAGAAGGCCCGCACGTCGTCGACAAGTGCAGCCGGTTGCTCCAGTGCGGCGAAGTGTCCGCCTTTTTCGAAGCGGGTCCAGCGGGTGATGTTGTACTGCCGGTCAGCCCAAACCCGCGGGGGCTGGTAGAGCTCCTTCGGGAAGATGGCTGCACCGGTGGGCACGGGAACAGGCGGTGCCGGCTTGCGCCGACCCGGACCCATCGTCTCGTAGTACAGCCGCATCGAGGAGTTGATCGTCCCGGTGGCCCAATAGATCATCAGGTTCGTGCACAGCTCGTCGAGGGTGAACGCGTTGAACGGATCGCCACCGCAGTCGCCCCACTGGCGGAACTTCTCCAGAATCCAGCCCGCAAGCCCAGCCGGCGAGTCGGTGAGTCCGTAGGCAAGGGTCTGCGGCCGGGTGCCCTGGATGGCCTGGTAGCCGGTCTCGTGCTCGCGGAAGTCGGCCATATGGGCGATGCCGGCCATCTCCTCGGGTAGGACGCCGGCCATCACGTCATCCGTCCCCTGGGGTGGCCCGGCTACGACCATGTTCAGATGGATGCCCACCACATGCGACGCATCCTGCGAGCCGAGGTGGGTGGTCACGACCGCGCCCCAGTCGCCGCCCTGCGCGCCGTAGTGGTCGTAACCGAGGGCCGCCATCAGTGCTGCAACTGTTGCCGCCACCCGCTGGATGGTCCAGCCCCGCTCGTGCGTCGGTCCGCTGAAGCCGTAGCCGGGAATCGACGGGCACACGACATGGAACGCGTCGGCCGCATCGCCGCCATGGGCGACCGGATCCGTAAGTGGACCGATGATCTTCTCGAACTCGGCAATGGACCCGGGCCAGCCGTGGGTGATGACGAGAGGGAGTGCGCCCGCGTGCGGGGAGCGGGCGTGGAGGAAGTGGACGTTCTGCCCGTCGATGGTGGTGGTGAACTGCGGCCATCGGTTGAGGCGGGCCTGTGCCGCGGGCCAGTCGAACTCGTCGGCCCAGTACGTGCAGAGCCGCTGGAGTGCGGTGCGGTCAGTGCCGTACTCCCATGCCGCTTCGTCGATCTGGTCGGGCCACCGGGTCTTGTGCAGACGATCGCGGAGATCGGTGATGACGTCATCGCGGACGTCGATGGTGAAGGGCGTGAGCTCGGCCATGCGTGCGCGTCAGCCGCGGACGATCTCGGCGACGGCCCGCAACTGCGACGGCGGACCGGAGAGCAGCAGCGTCGTGATGCACGACTCGTCCCACATGGCCAGATCGTCGCGGATCTTGTCGGCCGGACCGATGAGGGCGACCTCTTCGCAGAGGGCCGTCGGGATGGACGCGATCGCCTCGTCCTTCTTGCCGTCGAGGTAGAGGTCCTGGACCTTCACGGCCACGTCCTCGTATCCCATGCGGGAGAAGACATCGAAGTGGAAGTTCTGGCCACGCGCCCCCATGCCGCCCATGTACAGCGCGAGCATTGGACGGATCTTGTCGGCCGCGGCCTCGACGTCGGGGTCGATGATGACGGTCGCGCCGGCCGCCACGTCGAACGTGGCCATCGTGGTGTGGGCGCCGGGGCGGGAGAACCCCTCGTTCAGGCACTGCCGGTAGAACGCGTCTTGGCGGGGCGAGAAGAACAGCGGCAGCCAGCCGTCGCACAGCTCGGCTGCCAGCGCGACGTTCTTGGGGCCCTCCGCGCCGAGGTAGATCGGAATGTCTGCGCGCAGAGGATGCACCGTCGACTTGAGCGGTTTGCCGAGCCCGGCGCCGCCCGGGTACGGCAGCGTGTACTGGTTCCCGGAGAACTCGACAGGCTTCTCGCGCGCCCAGACGGCACGAAGTATGTGCACATACTCCCTGGTCCGCTCCAGTGGCTTCGGATAGGGCTGGCCGTACCAACCCTCCACGACCTGCGGACCCGACGCCCCGATGCCGACGATCATGCGTCCGCCGCTCAGATGGTCGAGTGTCATCGCCGCCATCGCGACGGCCGTCGGCGTTCGGGCCGACATCTGCATGATGGCGGTACCGAGCTTGATGGTCGTCGTCGCCGCGCCCCACCAGGCCAGCGGGGTCAGCGCGTCGGAACCGTAGGCCTCGGCCGTCCACAGCGACTCGAAGCCGAGCTCCTCTGCGGTGCGGATCTGTTCCACGATCCCGGCGGGCGGGCCCGCGCTCCAGTATCCGGCCTGCAATCCGAGTTTGAGCGTCATGGCCCCGGACTGTAGGGCGGTCGGCCCGCAGGCGCACATGGCGTCGACGATCGGCAGCGCGTGCGCGCCCCGCCGAGCCGTCAGCTCAGCTCAGCGCTCCTCGAAGGTCGGGTCGTAGGCGGCCCAGCGGTTGCGCCCCTCGCGCTTGGCCCGGTAGAGGGCGGTGTCGGAGAACTGGAGCAGTCGGTCGGCACTATCGCTGCTCCAGCTGTAGGCGATGCCGATGCTCGCGCCGATGGACACCGTCGACCCGTTCACCTCTGTGATCGACCTGACCGAGCGGATGACCCTGTCGGCGACGGCGTGCGCGTCGGCTTCGACGGTCACGCCCCGGCACACGATGGCGAACTCGTCGCCGCCGACGCGGGCGAAGGAGTCACCCGGGCGCAGCGTCGAAGCGATGCGCTTTGCCACCTCCACCAGCAGCACATCGCCGACGTGGTGACCATACGTGTCGTTGGTCTCCTTGAAACCATCGAGATCGATCGACAGCATCGCCCAGACACCGTGCTCGTCGGCCATGCTCTCGAGCGTCTGGGTGAAGGCGGCCCGGTTCGGTGCTCCGGTGAGCGGATCCGTGGTGGCGGCGTCTCGAAGAGCCTGCTGCTGCTGTGCCCGCTCGATGGCGATCCCGCCAAGGCGTCCGGCGCCGACGATGGCACGGCACTCGAATGGGTTCGGGCCGTCCGTGTACGCCGACCAGATGAGGATGGCACCGTGCGTCTCGCGAGCCGTGGGGGTGCGGATGGGAAACGCCCAGACGACTGGCAGCATGACCGTTCCGACCGGCACCCACGACGGCTGATAGCCGAGCAGCATGGCGCGGTCGTGGCGCAGGAACGCGTCGTCGTCGAGGCGGTCGAGGTCGGCCCACATCGCCGGGGAGATCTCGAGGAACACTGATGTCTGCGAGTCGTCGCCCGCGTGCGCGAGCGTGTTCTGGACGTCGGAGCCGCGACGAACTACCGCGACGAGGTTCTCCTCCCGTACGGAGCGGGAAACGATGTGCGTGATCCCGTCCATGACCTCCCCCGCGGACGCTCCCAGGCTCGTGCGTTCGAGGACGACGTCGAACATCCGACGCTGGCTGACGTCGCGCAGTGTGCACAACATGGCCCGCACCTCGGGATCGGCGAAGCAGTTCATGCCCGCGACTTCGAACGACTTCCACCCGCCCGAGGCCGTGCGGATACGGAGGTCGGTCGCCGCCGGTCGGGTCTGGGGCAGACCCTGAGCACCCATCCACGGGTTCTCCAGCTCGTGTCCGATCATCTGCGCGGCGCTCGCCACGTCGTCGGGATGCAGGAGATCGAAGGCGAACGTACCGATGAGCGCCGAGGGTTCGTGGCCGGCAAGCGAGTGAATGGACGGGCTGATCCATTCGATCATCAGTGACTCGTTGATCAGTGCGGTAACGCCGCGCGTGTCCTGCGCGATGGCTCTTGCGACGCGTGCAAAGGTGAGCTCAGCGCTCTCCGTCGCGTGGGCGGTGTCCGTTCCACTCATGGCTCGGTAGTGCGTCGGCGCGTCGGCGCCGGAGCTGAAGGCCGGTGGCTTCAGACGGCTGCATCACGAGTCGCATCAGTCGTCGTCGCATAGCGCCGAGAACCATGCGACCTCGCAGCGTCGGTCGCTCACGGAAGCACGCGACCCGCCGCTGCGATCAGCCGATAGCAGTCGTCCTTGGCCAGGCTGATGTCTGCAGCTGCGGCCGCTTCGAGGACGCGGTCGGGTCGGCCGGTCCCGATGATGGGGATGACACCGGCGGGATGCGCGAGGAGGAAGGCGAGCGCGATCGCCGTCCGTGTCGAGCCGTGGGTTTTGGCCAGCTCGTCGAGCACCGACTGGATGTTCGCGATTCGGGTGTCCGGCGCCGGTTCGGCGACGAGGCGCCCACCCGCCGTGGGCTCCAGGCGAGCGGCGTGAGACCGAGCCCCATCGCCTGGTCGAGGACACCGTCGTCGAGAGGATCGAGATGGGCGACGCTCAGCTCGGGCTGCACCGTGGCCAGCGGGACGTCGAGGTGGGCCAGCAGGGCACGCACCTGCGCCGCGGAGTGGTTGGACACGCCCACGAATCGCACCTTCCCCGAGCTCACGAGATCTGTCAGCACCAATGCCACTTCTGCTGGATGAGCCAAAAAGGTCGGGGCGGTGGATCTGGTAGAGATCGATCCGGTCGTCCTGTACGTTTCGGACATGGCCGCACCCGTCCGCTACGGCGTCATCGGGACCGGCATGATGGGGTGCGAGCACCTGCGCAACATCGCTGCGCTGCCCGACGGGACCACCGCGAGCTGCTGGCCCGCGGTGACCTCGACGCCGTGCTCATCGCCTCACCGAACCACACCTACGCAGACGTCGCGCGTGACGTGTTCGAGCGTCGCCCCGACCTGCACGTGATGATCGAGAAGCCGTTGTGCACGACCGTGCCTGATCGCCGGAGCCTCATCGCTCGATCGATGAAGGCCGACCCGTGCTTGCTGGCCGAGTACGGGCTGGGCTGAACTGCTCTTGGGGCGGCGGGTATGCCCGTCCTACGCTTCGCCCATGGATGACGACGGCACGTCCCTGATCCCAGCCGAAACCCTTGCGCTGGTCGGACGAGAGCAAGGCGAGCCGGTCACCGCCGACATCACGGCGACAGGCGCGCAGCGCTACGCCCAGGCCGTCGGTGACCTGAACCCGATCTACTTCGACATCGACGCAGCGCGGGCCGCGGGCCATCGCAATCTGGTGGTGCCACCCACGTACGTGCAGTACGCACTCGTTCGTGGACGGCCGCTCGAGGACATACGGGAGGACGGTCTGTTCGCCGGGAAGGCGTCGGCGATGCGGTTGCGGGTGTCGCGGACGATGTTCGGCGGCGAAGAGTGGGACTTCCTTGCCCCTGTCCATGTCGGCGACCGGATCACGGCAAAGAGCCGCTTGGCCGGTCTCGATGAGAAGCAGGGAAGCAAGGGTCCGTTCGTGCGGATCACCCGCGAAACTACGTACACGAACCAATCGGGCGAGGTCGTCGCCCGCACCCGTCAGATCGGGATCGCGCGGTGAGTGCTCCCGACTTCAGAGAGGTGGATCCCGCCGACCGCCAGGTGCACCTCGAAGACGTTGAGGTCGGCACCGAACTGCCGACCGTGATCCGCAACGCCAGCCGGGTGCAGCTCTTCCTCTACTCGGCGGCCACGTGGAACCCGCACCGCATCCACTATGACGCCGACTACGCCCGCTTGGAAGGCCATCCGGACGTGATCGTGCACGGCCCGCTCCAGGGTGCATGGCTGAGCCAGTACGTCACCGACTGGGCCGGTCCGGCTGGTCGCATCATCGGCCTCTCGTGGCAGAACCGTGCCTCAGCGCTACCGGAGACGGACTACGAGTTCCGCGGAGTCGTCACCGCGATCGATGGCGACGTTGTCTCGCTGCGGGTGTGGGAGCAGACGGTTGCGGGCGACGTGCTGATGCCCGGGGAGGCGAGTGTGCGGCTCACCAGGCGTTGACTGCATCGATCAGACCCCGCAGCCGGCCAGGCTGACGACGGCTGAAGCGCAGTGCGATGCGGGCCAGTTCCAGGTTGTCCTTGCCCGACACCTCCTGGGGAAGCGGGCCGGTCCGCCAGACACCGTCGGCATCGGCGAACTCACCGAAGCGGGTCGAGATTTCGGCGAGCTGCGCGTCGGTCGGGCCGTGCTGCATGCGGATCACGAGCACGTCGTTCACCCATCGGATAGAGCGGTAGTTCGAGTAGAAGCCGCATATCTCGCCGACCGCGTCGTCCACGTCGTTCGTGACCTTGTAGAGCTGACGGTCAGTCGAGGAGATGTAGCCCTCTTCGATGACCTTCTCGACGAACTGCTGCCATGCCGTCCAGTACCCGTGGCCGAGGCCGAGCATGACCATCGGCACCGGCGTCGCCTTGCCGGTCTGGACGAGCGTGAGCACCTCGAAGGCCTCGTCGAGCGTGCCGAACCCGCCGGGCATCACGATGAAGCCGTCGCTCTCACGGATCAGCGCAAGCTTGCGGGTGAAGAAGTACCGCATGTCGATCAGGCGGTCGGCATCGACGTATTCGTTGGCTTCGCTCTCGAACGGCAGCCGGATCGCCACGCCGAGGGCGTTCTCACGCCCGGCACCGTCGAGTCCGGCAGCCATGATCCCGGGTCCGGCGCCGGTGACGACCATCCAGCCCTTGGCCGCCATGGCTGCAGCCACGGCCTTGGTCTGCTGGTAGAGGGGGTCGTCCGGTGCGGTGCGCGCGGATCCGAAGATCGTCACCTTCCGTGTGCCCCGGTACGCGCCGAGGAGGCGATACGCGTCGCGCATCTCGAGCAGCGTCGTGCTGGCGATCTTGAGGTCGAGGCGATCGGCGCGGCCCTCGGATGCGTCCATGGCCATCTGCACTGCGGTCGTGAGGATGTCACGGACCTGGTCTCGGTTGTCGAGGCGGCCGTCGCTGTCCTTGGTCGTCACCGCCACCGCCGACAGGAGCTGGGCAATGGCCTGGTCGAGGGCTTGATCACCGGTCGAACGTCGGGGGTTGCGGGGTGCTGCCATGACGTGCAACCTACCGGGAGGGCGCGTTCGGTTGTGACGCCCGGGCCGTAGATTGCTCGGCGTGACGAACTCCAGGCTGGGGCCCGTGGAACGCGAGCGGGGCCTTGTCCGGGCCCAGACCGAGCGCTTCGACGTGGTGGTGATCGGTGGCGGGGTCACCGGGACGGGCGTTGCTCTCGACGCCGCCAGTCGGGGGCTGTCGGTGTGTCTGGTCGAGAAGCGGGACTTCGCATCGGGTACGTCGAGTCGGTCGAGCAAGCTCATTCATGGTGGGCTGCGCTACCTCGAGCAGCGCGACTTCGGCCTCGTACGTGAGGCCCTACGCGAGCGCCGGGTGCTGATCGAGGACATTGCGCCGCATCTTGTACGGCCCGCGCCCTTCCTGCTCCCGCTTCGCCATCATGTCTGGGAGCGCACCTACATCGGCGCCGGCGTCCTGCTCTACGACCTGCTGGCCGGACGCCACGCAGCCGTCCCCCATCACCGCCACCTCAGCCGCAAGCAGTGCCTCGCGATCGCCCCGTCGCTCTCCCGCGACGCGCTCGTCGGCGGCATCGAGTACCACGATGCGCAGATCGACGATGCCCGCCACACGCTCGTCGTAGCCCGCACCGCGGCCAGCGAAGGTGCGCTCTGCCTGAGCGGCCTCGCAGTGGAACGCGTACTGGTCGAGCGCGGTGCCGCAGCGGGTGTCGAAGTGACGGATCGAGAGGCGCCCGGGTCGGCGCCCTTCGCCATCCGGGGCGATGTGGTGGTCAACGCGACCGGTGTCTGGACGACGCTCGTCGAGGAGTCGGCCGGCGTCACCAACCCTTTGCGGGTGCGGGCCTCGAAGGGCATCCACATCGTTGTGCCGCGTCACCGGGTGCGCTCCGAGACGGCCGTGATCCTGCGTACCGAGAAGAGCGTGCTGTTCCTGATCCCGTGGGGTGACCGCTGGGTGATCGGCACGACCGACACCGACTGGACCTATGACCTCGATCATCCGGCGGCGAGCAGCACCGACATCGACTACGTGCTGCGCTGGGCGAACTCGGTACTGACCGACAAACTGGTGCGCGACGACGTCGTCGGTGTTTATGCCGGGCTGCGGCCGCTCATCTCCGGTGGCGCGACGGCCACCACGAAGCTGAGCCGTGAGCACGCCATCAACGTGTCGATGCCCAAGCTCGTGAGCATCGCCGGTGGCAAGTACACGACCTACCGGCTGATGGCGGTCGACGCGGTCGACGCGGCCGGCCGCGAGCTGGGGCGCACGATCCCCAAGAGCCGAACGCACGAGATTCCCCTGCTCGGGGCCGATGGCCACACGAACGCCGCGGTCCGGCTCCGGTCCCATGCCGGCGCGGCATCCCTGCCCGCCGACGCGCTGGTGCACCTCGTGGCCCGGTACGGCAGCACGGCGTCGGAGGTGCTCGACCTGATCGCCGAGCATCCGGCACTGGCCGAGTCGCTGCCGACCGAGCCCTGCGCCGCCGGAAGGGTGTCGGCGCCGTCAGGTGACGTGGCCGTCGACCCGGACGCCTTCGACTCGGCCCATCGCCGCTTCCGCGACGGCGGCCGCTACCTCACCGCCGAAGCCGTCCATGCCGCCCGCTACGAGGGCGCCCGCCACGTCGACGATGTGCTCACCCGCCGCACCCGGCTCAGCATCGAGGCCGACGACCGCGGGGTCGGGGCGGCCGCCGCGGTCGCCGAAGCCATCGGCGCCGAGCTCGGATGGGACGCCGCAACCGCGGCGCGCGAGACCGCTCACTACCTCGAGCGGGTCGCAGCCGAACGCCACGCCGAGACGATGCCCGACGATGCTCGCGCCGACGCAGTGCGCTCACCGGTGCGCGACGCACGCCTCATCGGCGGCCACCGCCGCTGAGTGCTGCGAGGCGCGGCCGGTGGGCTGGGTTCCCGGGCGGCGGGTGTCAAAGCGCAGCGGAGACAGGCCCCGCCGCCGTCAGCTCAGGCCGTCCCGGTAGCGACCGGTCGATCGGGGTCGGCGCTCCAGTCCGACCACGAGCCGGGATACAGACGACCTGCGGGCAGGCCGGCGACCTCGAGGGCCAGCAGGTTGTGGCAGGCGGTGACGCCGGAGCCGCACTGGCTCACCGTCTCGCGGGCGGAGCCGGGGTTGAACCGCTCGAATCTGGTCCGAAGCTCGTCCGGGCTACGCATGCGGCCCGTCGTCGGATTGATGTTCTCGGTCCACGGCGCGCTCACCGCCGAGGGGATGTGCCCAGGGCGCTTGTCGACGGCCGACGCCTCGCCCCTGTATCGCTCCGCCGAGCGCGCGTCCAGTACGAGGTAGGCCGCGTCGCGCCGGAACGCGTCCACTGCGACTGCGTCGGCGAGGCGGTCCAGCGGCCACGCCCGAGCGCTGAAGGGTGCCCCTTCCCGCCGAGACGGCAGGTCGAGGCTCAGCTCACCCGTCCATGCCGAGATGCCCCCGTCCAGTACGGCGGCGCGGTGACCCGTCAAGGTGAGCATCCACCACAGCCGCGCGGCGATGGACCCGCCGGCATCGTCGTAGGCGATCACCGTGCTCGCGTCGCTGATCCCGCAGCGCTTCATGGCGGCGGCGAAGTGCTCGGGTGAGGGGAGCGGATGACGGCCCGGGCCGGCGCTCGGCGAGCCGGCCAGATCGGCGTCCAGGTCGACGAACACTGCGCCCGGCAGGTGCCCGGCGTCGTAGGCGGCCTCGCCCGACCGCCCGTCGAGGTACCAGCGAACGTCGGCGACGACGACATCGGGCTCGTCGAGGTTGGCCACGAGCCAGCTCGCATCGACAAGGGGACCGGGCAACGAACTCACGACGCCGGATCGTACGCAATACCTACGGCTCGTTGCCATAGGGCGGGCATTCGGCGCGTCGCGTCATGCGTGAATCGTCCTGGTTCAGCGATCCGGGCTCGCGGGCGACAGACTGTGGCATGCGCGTTGCTCCGCCCGGCCATGAAGCGAAGGCTGGAGTCGGAAGCGCGCCGGCCGGCGCGAAACCGAGCGGCACCCCTCTAGCACCCCGGATCGCCCGGAAGCAGCACCCGCACCGTTAGCTGCCACGTCTTGCCTGCATCACGGAACTTCGTCAGCTGGTTGGCGTTGCGCAGCGCCGCCGCCAGCGTGCTGCCATCCGGGCCCTCGACCACTGCGCACTGGCCCACGGCGGCGAGCGGCGTGCCGGGCAGCGGCCAGTCGACGACCGCTGGCGTGAGACCGTCCGGAGCCGACCGCGGCTCGGTCGTGAGGATCGCGAACCGCGTCGGGATGTAGGCGGACTCCGAGGAGATCTGCCGGCCGAACGTACGGCGGGGGTCCTCCAGCGAAACCATAAGTGCGCGTATCTTCGCGCGGCGCGCCCGCTGCTCGCTCGTCAGCGACTTCTCGCGGACGCCGAACGAGGGCAGTGTGTTCGTGACGAACGTTGCGTTGGCCGGCAGGTAGCGGATGACAAGTGCGGGAACGTCGGCGATAGGGGGCCGTCCGTAGTCGGCGACGCGGTCGAGACCGGCGCGCACGACCAGTGCGCGAAGGCGGGCGATGCCCGCCTTGCTGAGCGTGCGAACGCGGACGTTCGGCAGCACTGCTCCGGGGTAGATCATCGTCGTCGGGCCTTGCGCGTACAGCTCGCCGGTCGATGCGACCACGACGGTGGGGAGGCGGGAGAACTTGAAGTTCGGGTCGATCAATCCGCCGGAGCTGCCGATGCTCAGCAGCGGTTCGGGAACGGCGTTGACCGCGATCGTCGTCGTGGTGGCATCGGAAGACGGGGAGACAGCAGCCGTGATGGTCCAGGCCACCATTGCGAAGCTGAGTGCGCCGATGACAAGGCGACCCCGAACCCACGGGCGGGTCTTCACGGCGTGCGCCACCGGTTCCCCGACCGGTCGATGAGCCGGTCCGCCTCGCCCGGCCCCCAGGTACCGGAGTTGTAGTGCGAGAGCGGGAAGTCCGGGTCGGCGAAGGCCTTCTGCAGCGGGTCGACGATGCGCCACGCCTGCTGGACCTCGTCGGCGCGGATGAACAGCGTCGGGTCGCCCAGGAAGGCGTCGAGCAGGAGCCGCTCATATCCGTCGAGGTCTACTTCCTGGAACTGCTCCGCGTAGTTGAAGTCCATCGACGCAGTGCGCACCACGAACGCCTGCCCCGGGACCTTGGCCCCGAAGCGCAGCGAGATGGCCGAGTCGGGCTGGATGCGCACGATGAGCGAGTTCGGTTCGAGCCGCTTCGACATCTTCTCGCCGAAGGGTAGATGTGGCGCTCGCCGGAAGTGCATGGCCACCTCGGTGACCTGCTTGGCCAGGCGTTTGCCGGTCCGCACGTAGATGGGCACGCCGGCCCAGCGCCAGTTGTCGACCTGGAGCTGCATGGAGATGTAGGTCTCGGTGCACGAGCTCGGGCTGACGCCCTCTTCGTCGCGGTACGCGACGGCCTTCTCCCCGTCGACCAATCCCTGGTCGTACTGCCCCCGTACGACGTGGCGCTCCACCGATCGTTCGTCGAAGGCCACCACGGCCCGCAGCGCCTTGACCTTCTCGTCTCGGATGCCGGTCGCGTCCATCGACGATGGCGGTTCCATGAGGGTGAGCGCGAGCACCTGCATGACGTGGTTCTGCACGATGTCGCGCAGCGCGCCGGCCTCCTCGTAGAAGCCGCCGCGGTGGCCGACGCCGAGGGTCTCGGCC
This sequence comes from Acidimicrobiales bacterium, assembly GCA_043734485.1. Lineage (GTDB taxonomy): Bacteria > Actinomycetota > Acidimicrobiia > Acidimicrobiales > JANYDT01 > JAYUDQ01. The sequence goes on from JAYTFI010000799.1 coordinate 15,833, forward strand.
ACGGTGATCTCGACGTGATCGACGAAGTTGCGGTTCCACAACGGTTCGAAGATCGTGTTGGAGAAGCGCAGTGCGAGGAGGTTCTGGACGGTCTCCTTGCCGAGGTAGTGGTCGATGCGGAACACCTGCGACTCGTCGAACACGGAGTGCACGGTCGCGTCGAGGTCGGCCGCGCTGTCGATGTCCCGGCCGTACGGCTTCTCGATCACCATGCGGAC
>JAYTFI010000800.1:0-2995 GCA_043734485.1 Acidimicrobiales bacterium
CCACCCGTCTCGCAGCAGAAGCCGGACTGCAGGCCCGGCTTGAGGGCCCCGAACGTGATCCGTTCGCAGCGGCCGAGATCACCGGCAGCACACGCGGAACAGGCAGGCGTGATGGCGCGAGCGGCGCAACCGAGCACCGGCTCGATCACCACACGAGTGCCGTCGTCGAGGTCACCCACCACCTCGTGACCGGGGACGAACGGGAACGACACGATGGGCTCGAAGTAACGCGACGAGCGACCGTCGACCGTCGCCAGATCGCTGCCGCAGATGCCCGCGAGTCGGGGCCGGACACGGACCCAACCAGGTCCGGGGAGGGCCGGAGCCAAGGCCGCCGTGTCGAGCGAAAGAGGACCGAACACGGCGCCGCGGCCGGGCTTGCGCATCCCGGCCAGCCGAGCAGCAGCGAACCGGGGGATCGACCGCTCGAAGCGGAGGGCCTTCATCGCGAACCACCCGATGATCGGTCGGGGCGACCGCCCAATCGCTCCGCGAAGCGACCGCCGAGGCTTCCCCCGACCCAGCGGGCCGCGTCGGGGGTGCGGGTCGGAGCGAGGCGTCCAATCGGCAGGAACGGCTTCGATGCGCCGGGCGCCTTCTCCCAGTGCTCGACATGCCAACCCCGCTTGCGGGCGATCGTGGCCAGCTTCGCCTCGGGGTTGACGGCCACGGGATGGCCCACCGCTTCGAGCATCGGCAGGTCGCTGGCCGAGTCGGCGTAGGCCACCGATTGGTCGAGATCGAGGCCTTCTGCGTCGGCGTACTGGCGCAGGATCATCGCCCGCTGCTCACCGGTCGGTGGGCCGACATCGAGCTCGCCGCTGAGGGTGCCGTCGGGACGCACGCTCATCTTCGCCGCGACGATCTCGTCGAACAGCGGTCGTAGCGGCTCGACGAGGAAATCGAGCGCGCCGGTGATGAGGATCGTGCGATGGCCGAGGGCGCGGTGCTCACGCACACGTCGGATGCCGGCCGGGAACGACTTCGTGACGACCAGTTCGGTGAGGTACTCCCATGCGTCCTCGGACAGAAGCGCCGCGGGTGCGTCCTCGTAGCGGCGATAGAACGAGCGCAGGAAGTCGCCGCGGTCCTTGCGGTCGAGGGCGAGCAGGGCCGGCGCGTCCTTGAGCATGCGGGCTGTGAACCTGAAGCGTTCGCCCCGGTCGAGGTCGCGCGTGGCCAGCCAGGAGAACGACTCGACGACGTTCGAGGCGATGAGCGTGTTCTCCAGGTCGAAGGCGGCGATGTGACGATCCTTCGACAGGATGGCCTTGCGGCCGCGCTCAGCCCGGGAGAGACCGTCCTTCTTACCCGGCGTCGTCTTGACCCGGGCATGGACCACGACAGAGGGCAGGTGGATGTCGCGGATGTAGTCCCGCCACGTGATCGATGCCGGATCGAAGTTGAATGCGCGCTGATCATCTGCGGGCATACTTTCGAACAGTTCGATGAGCCGGTCGACACGGAACAGCGCCTCGGTCTCGGTGTAGGCGCCGTAGAGCTCGACGTACGAGAGGGCACGCTCGTAGTCGCCGCGGCGTTCTTCCAGGCTGCTCGCCATCTCCGCCTGCGACCCGCGCACCGGCAAGGCAGCGATGAGCTTCTCGCCCCGCTTCAGCATGTTCGTGGCCCGGCGCAGCTGCTGCTCGACCCGGCCACGGCCCGGGAACGACCACTCGGGGACGAGGATCGGCTGGCCCTCTTTGTCGTACAGCGGGTGCTCCGTGAACCAGTCGCGGATCGTGGTCACCATCTCGCGGTAGCGCAAGGGCTGACGCGCCCCCGAGGCGACCTGGTACACGGTCGGGCCGCTCGGGTCGGGCCCGGCGGCGGCGACGGCAACGATGGCCGCGACGACCATGTCCACCGGGATCACGTCGACGACGCCCTCGGGGATGCCAGGGAACTCCTTGAGTAGCCCGCGCGCATACGAGATGATGACCGGCTCGGCCATGCGGAAGCCGCGGATCCAACCGGGCCGTGGTTCGGCGAAGGCCGACTCGATGATCGACGGGCGCACGATCGTGACCGGCACGCCGTCCCGGGTTTCGAGCAGAGCCCGCTCGCCGAGGGCTTTTGTGTAGGCGTAGGCGTCGGGCCAACCGAGCGACGCCGCACGGGCCCGGCCGGCTTCGACGAGCTCGTTGCGGACCCAGTCCTCCCGGAGCTTCTCGGTCTTCGCCGCCAGCAGGGGAGTGCCGGCACCGCCCAGCTCGGCCCGGGCCCGCTTGCGGAACATCGCCAGCTTCGGAACGGTCCGGGAGATTGCGTCCGTGTCACTGCGCAGGCGCCTGGCCGCTGCCACCTCGGCTTTCCAGTCTGCCTCGGTGGCGAAGGGGGTCTCCGGAAGGATCTTCTCGGGCGCGTCGCCGCGTCGGGCGCCGGCCACGTAACAGGTCGAGACGGCCACCAGATGTCCGGCGCAGCCGGCCTCGCGCATGGCCGCGGCGACCCGGGTCGGGCCGAGCAGGTTCGTCTCGACTGCGCTGTCGAGCGGCGAGTCGAAGGCCACCGCCGCGGCGGAGTGCACGACCGTGCGGCACGTCTTGAGGATGGCCCGGCCCGCGTCGTCGAGGCCGAGCCCGTCCTGTGAGACATCGCCGTCGATGACTTGGACGCGGCGGTCCATCTCGGAGTCGAAACGGTCACCGAGTTCGGCCCGCAAACGGTCGAAGCAGTCGTTGCGGAAGATCTCGCGGCGGACCCGTTCCCGGGCGGGTGTGCGCTTGCCGGCCCGAACGATGAGCGCCAGTTCGCATCCGGGGACGGCGCGCAAGAACCGCTCGACCAGTGCGGTACCGAGGAATCCGGTTGCGCCGGTGATGGCGATCCGGCTTCCGTCGAGGCGTTCCGTGATCATGGGAACCGGCTCGCGGGTCCGGGCATGCGCTCCGTCATCAGCCGCATTGTCTACCATCCGGTAAGTGTTGGCACCGAGCATCACGGCCACGGCCACCCGAACGAGGCAGCAGTCGGGGACGCGCGCCCGCATCCT
>JAYTFI010000801.1:0-2715 GCA_043734485.1 Acidimicrobiales bacterium
CGCCGGCAACGGGCCGTCGGTGCTCGACTACACCGTGGCCATGAGTGCAGTCGGCGTGGCGGAGACGCACCACCTCGCAGCGGCGCTGACCCGCGAACCTTGACCGACCGGCGCGTCGCCATCCTGCCACGGACGGCTTCGGCAGAAATGCACAGCCGAAAGCCCGTCCGTTCGACCATCATCGCCCGATGGCGATCCGCGTCGATCACTTGACCAAGGTGTTCGAGACCGGACGCGGCGCAAACCGCCGCTCGGTCGAGGCGGTCGACGGACTCTCGTTCGAGGTCGAGCCCGGCGAACGGCTGGCCTACATCGGCCCGAATGGTGCCGGGAAGTCGACCTCCATAAAGATCCTCACCGGCATCCTGCACCCGACCAGCGGTCGTGCAACGGTGCTTGGCATCGTGCCCTGGCAGGAGCGGCGTCGCCTCGCCGGACGGATCGGGACGCTCTTCGGTCAGCGCTCGATGCTGTGGCAGGAGCTGACTGCGAGGCAGAGCTACCGGATGCTTGCCGCGATCTACGGGCTCGACCGCGAGCGCGAGCGACGTCGCGTGGGCGAGCTGGCCGATTTGCTCGAAGCCGGCGATCTCTTCGACGTTCCCGTGCGCAGCCTGTCCCTCGGGCAGCGGATGCGCTGTGAGCTCGCCTCGTGCATGCTGCACGAGCCCGAGATCCTCTTCCTCGACGAGCCGACGATCGGACTCGACCTGCTCGCGAAGCAGCGGTTCCGTGAGCTGCTGGTCCGCCTCAACTCCGAGCGTGGCACCACGATCTTCCTCACGTCCCACGACGTTGCCGACATCGAGCACGTGGCCCGGCGCGCCATCGTGATCAATCACGGTTCGGTGATCTTTGATGAGGAGGTCGCCACGATGCGCCGGGCGCTCCTCGCTACCAAGGTGGTGGAGATCGGCCTCAGTTCGCCGCGGGCGCCGCTGGACCTGACCGGCGTGACGGTGGTCGAGCACACGGACACGGCGATGCGCCTTGTCGTCGACACCGCGTGCACGAGCATCCGCAGTGTGCTCGATGTGCTGCTCGACGGCCCCAGCGTGGCCGACATCTCGGTGGTCGATCCACCGCTCGAAGAAGTCATCGCCCGTATCTACGAGGCGCCGCGGGCATGAGCGCGCGATCGCTCTCGATCACGGCCGAGACTTCGGCCCGCCGGACCCTGGCGGAGCGGGGAGGCCTGGTTGTGGTGGTCTGTTTCTACGTGTTCGTGACCACCGTGTTGGCCGGATTGTGGCGGGCGGGTGCGGCCGCGAAGGGGGGCGCCGTTGCCGGTTACTCCGCCGTCGCGCTCACCTGGTACATCGCCACGACCGAGGCGGCCACGGTGTCGCTGAACACCCGCATGATCGCCGACATCGGCATCGACATCACGTCCGGAGCGATTGCCGTCGAGCTGCTGCGGCCCGCCTCGGTGCTCACGCAGCGGGTGGTCTCCGAGCTCGGCCGCGTACTTCCGCGCATAATCATATGTGCGCTTACTGGTGTGGTGCTCGCGTGGATCACCGCAGGGCATCCCCCGAGCGGCATCGCACTGGCTGTCGCCGCCCCGAGCCTGGTACTGGCCGTGATGTGCAACATCGTGGCGCAGCACGCCTTCGCGGCGCTGTCGTTCTGGCTCGGCCACTCCGGTGGTGCGTGGTTCCTCTACCAGAAGCTGATCTTCATGGTCGGCGGCATGCTGATCCCGCTCGAGGTCCTTCCCGATTGGCTGCGGGCCGCCGCGCTGGTGCTTCCGTTCCGGGCGATGGCGTATGCGCCGGGACGACTCGCGTCCGGCCATTTGGAACCGATCCTGCTCGTGGAGCAGGTGGGCTGGCTCGCCGTCCTCGCCTGCGTCGCGACCGCCGTGTTCGGCGCCGGGGAGCGGCGCTTGCAGGTGGTCGGCGGATGACTGCCGGGCACGCGCATCGGCCGCTGCGCGGGCTGCTGGCGACAATGCGCAACGCGATCGCGGAGGCCACCGCGAACCGGCGGGGCCTTGCGTTCGCGTTGGCCGTGATGATCCTGAACGACGCCGTGTGGGTAGCGTTCTGGGTCGTGTTCTTCCACCGCGTCGGGACCGTCCGCGGGTGGGACACCGACGGCGTGATGCTCCTGTTGGCGGTGCTCACCACATCGGCTGGGTTCTCGCTCGGACTTCTCGCCAACGCCCGCTGGGTCGGCTCGATCGTCACCGGTGGCCAGCTCGACGCAACTCTGAGCCTTCCCGTTCCCACGCTCGCTCATCTGCTCGTGCGCCGCGTGGAGCCGACCAACCTCGGTGACTTCGTCTTCGGCATCGGCCTCTTCGCGATCGCCGGACACCCCACGCCGAAGCGGATCGCGGTGTTCGCTTTCGTCGTGCTCGTATCCGCGGCACTGATGACCAGCTTCCTCGTGCTGACGGGTTCGCTGGCCTTCTTCGGCGGGCGAAGCGAGGGTGGCGAGCTGGGGTTCCACGCCCTCCTCCTGTTCGGCGCCTATCCGGTCGACGTGTTCGCCGGAAGCGCCAAGCTGCTGCTGTACACGGTCGTCCCGGCCGCGTTCGTGTCGAGCATCCCGGCCCGGCTCATCAGTTCGTTCAACGGTCGTTCGGCCGCGGGTCTAGTAGCCGCTGCTGCGCTCTTTATCATCAGCGCGCATACGGTCTTTCGGCTCGGACTGAGGCGCTACGCGTCCGGTTCGGTCTGGACGGGTTGATCTTCGGGTCGTGCAACG
>JAYTFI010000802.1:0-3883 GCA_043734485.1 Acidimicrobiales bacterium
TCTGGTCCACGCCCATCACGGAACAGTCCAAGCCGAGGCCGGCGAAATCGGCGCCCGTCTGGTAGTTCGCATCCCTGCACTCGTCCCCTAGACAGGTCTCACCGTCACCAACCGGTCGGTGCGCCAGTGGACCTTGCCTGCAAGGCGGACCGCCCCTCAAGGGCGTTGTCTTCCGCGCTGCGGCTCAAGGCCGCGCGGCCAGCCGATCGTGTTCGCCGAATGCGCAGCCTCCGAGGATCAGTCGACGCGCACGCCACGACCGACGTCCAGATGCGCGCTCGCCGCGAAAACCAGGGCCCGTTCTCTCGTACCGAATCTTTACTTTCGTCTTGCCTGCGTGTGGGTGACGATTCCGTATGTTCGGTCTTCGAAGCCACCCATGGCCCAATTAAGGAGCATATGTCATGAATATCCGCAAGATTGGTAGTGTCGCTATTGTTGCCGCGACGCTCGGGTTCGCGGGCGTATCGTCGGCGTTTGCGGCGACGTCGACCACGATCGCTCCCGCTACGACCAAGGCGGTGACCGCAGCGACGAAAGTGGCAACGCCGGCGACGAAGGCTCCCGCGAGCGGTGCGACTTCGACGAAGCGTGTCGTGGCTGGGAACTTCTGCAAGAAGAAGCTGGTTGGAACCACCTCGAAGAACGCTGCTGGTGTGGCGTTGACGTGTAAGGCCGATGCGAAGGGCCGGCCCCGCTGGACGAAGTAGCCGGCTCCGGTCGCGTTCGGAACGGTTCTATTCTGATGCCGTTCCGAACGCATTCCGGTCGGGCAGTTTTCGTTGCTGTTGCGGCGACGCTGGCGTTGTGCACGTCGGTGGCGGGCGTGTCGTCCGCACCGAAGCGGCCTGTTGCGTCAAAGCCCAAATCGCAGGTGTTGTCCAAGAGACCGGGATCGTCGAAATCCTCGAGACCGACGCGTGCGAACACGTCGTTGTATCAGCCGAACGGTCGGCCCCCGAACGCGTCGGCGCCGTTCGATTGGAGCGGACCATCACCGGATCCCGCGGTGCGTGCCGCGTCGAGTTTCGAAGCGGCGACAACAGCGATCGTGCCGAACAACAAGATCTTCAAGCTGTTGATCATCGGGTCCGACGCCCGTCCCGGTGAAGACTTCCACAAGACCCGCGGCAACTCGATCCACGTGTTCTTGTGGAACCCGGCCAGCAACAAGGGTGCACTGGTCGGTATCCCCCGCGACTCATTCGTCGATCTCGGCGGCGGGAAGATGGGCAAGGTCATCGGTGCACTCACCGGCCGCGGCCCGGACAACATGCTTCGGGTCGTGAACGAACTATCGAAGCTCGACATCAAGCACTATGTCATCACCGGGTTCGCTGGCTTCTCGCGGATGGTCGATGACATCGGTGGTGTGAATGTGCTGGTCGATCCGACGATGAACGACCCGCTTTCGGGGGCGACATTCGCGAAGGGCTGGTTCGCGATGAACGGTCCCGCAGCGTTGGCGTTCACTCGGAACCGTCACACCGTTGTGGTGGGGACCTCGGTCGCTCCGCCAACCAGGCAAGGTTCCTGTTGTACGGCCTCGCGAAACTTCCTGAAGAGACGAGCAGCATCGCCGGGCTGGTGCGGTGGGTCGAGACGTTCCGCCGCAACGCCGACACGAACCTGGCACCGACAGACTTTGATGTTGGCCCAGATCGCCCGCCAGATCAACCCGGCGAACGTGCAGAACGTCGTGCTCACCGGCAAGAACATTCGGGCCGGGACCGGGAAGGCCTCTACTGACGCGGTCCAACTCGATCCCGGCTTCGCCGGACTGTTCGTCGACGTCGGACGCGACGCCGTGAACGACGGCCGCTGATGGACCGGCCCGGCGAAAGCCACGAGCGAGCGGAACCGGTCGAGTCGGGCTCGGGCCGCGCCGGCGAGGGCCCCGCGGTGCGAGCCGTCGCGCGCCTTCTCCGTCCTCTCGAAATCGCCGAGGACGTCCTTCACTACGCGGTCGCCGTTGCGCTTCTCGGCGTCGGTGTTCATCGTGCTGTGGCGATCTGTGGCGGACGGGTTCAACGGCAACGCCGATCTCCTCAGCGAGATCGTGCCGGCGGTGATCAACAGCCTCCTGTTCGTCGTGATCGTCCTGGAACTCCTCGGCACGGTGACCGCGCACTTCAAACGTGGCGGATTCCAACTCCGCCCGTTCCTCATCATCGGCATCATCTCCGCGGTGCGACACATCCTCACCGTCGGCGCCAAGAGCTCACTCGGCAAAGGCATCCCGAACGACGAGTTCACACGCGTCATGGTCGAGTACGGAGTCAACGTCGGCATCATCGTCGCCCTCGTCATCGCGTTGGCCATCATCAGTCGTACCAACGCCGACCAACAGGCAACAGGCACCGCAATGACCGCGACTCGAAGTGGGCCCGCTCCACTGCCGCGATCCAGAGTGGGGGGATCGAGGGACGACCAGCTACAAGACCCACCACCCGCTCAACGTGGGGAATTTCAGTGATCGAGTCTGGAGAGACTTCGGTGATCCCAACCTCCTGTCCATCTGCTGACACCACATGATTGAGATCGGTGTTTTCATCGCACGGCCTGCGGGGGAGCAATTGCGGGCGGTCGCTGTTTGGGCTCCTTCTCGTGCGACGCTCAGGGGGCCGGGTGCCTAAACGTTGGTCGCTATCACGCCGGAGGCCGTTGCGGCGTTCGTGGCCGATTCCGAGCGAGCCAGCTGAGGAGCAACGCGACCGTGGCGAGACCACTCACACTGGTCGCGAGGATGAAGAACGAGTCGGCATTGACGCGTGGCAGTCGTGTCCGGCCGAGTGTGACGTTCTGCGGGTCGTGCTGCTCATAGCTGACTGTGCGTCGTGTGTTGGCTCGCAACGGGCGTCCACTCGGGCCCGTGGCGCCTCTGAGCGTGGCTTCGATTGCTCGACCAGATACCGCGAAGCTGATCTTCGCGTCTCCGTTGGCGTCGACGGTCACGATGGTGGCGCGGGCGAGAGCGGTCGCGTGTTCGGTGTCCGCCGTCGAGGGTGGATTGATGAGCATCGCGGCTAGGCCGCCCGACGCGAGACCGCACGCGATGGCCGCCACGAGCAATCCGTTCGAGGAACGACCAATCCACCGTCCGACGACGGTCCTGTGTGCCGACGGAGACGATGTCGATCGGAACGCTCGTGCGACGCCGAGGCCGATCGCGAACGCGACGAGATGGCCGGCATCGGTGAACGTCCGATTGGTGAGTACGGGCAATCCGAACCACAGAAGAGTTACTGCTCCCGCTGCCACGCGTCCCCGCCGATTGCATCGCACGAGCAGCGCAGCAGCCTCCGCTGCGACGACGTACGACACACCGACATCGACGGGGTACACGACACTTGCGTCGGAGTAGCCCCAGCGTACCTGGAGCCAGATCGCGATCGTCGTCACGACGCTCGCGCCGACGTGACCGGCTACGGCAACGACGAACCACCGTGCCGTTCCGAGCATCCGCTCCGCAACTGCGAGCACAACCACCGCGATCAGCAGCTCGACCGTGAACGTGCGAGATGCGAGGAAGAACGCGCTGAGCACGAGCACTCTCGGCGCGTCGCGGCTCATTTGCACGAGGTTTGTGCTCTGCTGGCGTAACAACTGGTCGGCGAACTGCGAGTCGACGGACTGCAGCATGAGCGTTGTAACCGTCACGACAAACAGGTAGATCGATGTCGCAGGGCTGCGCGACACGACACGCCGCGCGGCCGCCGAGAGTCGACGCCATGTGTCGATCCTGGCATGACCGAACGATCGTGCGAAGCGCTGCGAAAAGGTCACGGCGCCACAATCGCGCATCACGGGCCGGTTCGATTCCGCTCCGCAGGGCGCCCACCGAGTCCGCGTCCCGAATCGAATCTTCGAGCTCGCTCCGAGC
>JAYTFI010000803.1:0-5681 GCA_043734485.1 Acidimicrobiales bacterium
TGCCGCGAGGTTGTTTATTTTTTCGAACGTCGGTAGGCGTTACGTCGATGCTTTTCGCCAACATGACCGGATCAAGCCGAAATTTGCATTCGCCATCACCCGTATCGATGTGAATGTGCGCGGGTTCATTGGCCTTCATCGGAGTAGAAATGAAATCGAAATGAACCTATTCGCAGTACCGCTGGCATCGGACGATATTACCCTCAGCAAAGTGGTGCCGTCTACGGCCCATATGACATGCTGCATTCTTGCCATCCCTTCCGTGCATCAGTGCCTGTTGGAAACGTTAACCTTCGCAAGGCTGAGGCAGTAGGAAAATTGGTCAGAGGTTCCCTGGCATTCCCCATGTAAAATATGCGTTTGACCGCAACAATAACCACAAGCAACCATGAACGTCTCCCAGATCCGCCAGGCCTTTGTCGATTATTTCGTGTCCAAAGGCCATACCCACGTTGCTTCCTCATCGCTGGTGCCGGGCGACGATCCGACCCTGCTGTTTACCAACGCGGGCATGAACCAGTTCAAGGATGTGTTCCTGGGCTTCGACAAGCGGCCGTATAACCGTGCCGTCACCTCGCAGCGCTGTGTGCGCGCCGGGGGCAAGCATAACGACCTCGAAAACGTCGGCTATACCGCGCGGCACCACACGTTTTTCGAGATGCTGGGCAATTTCAGCTTCGGCGACTACTTCAAGCGCGACGCCATCATGTATGCGTGGGACTTCGTCACCAATGTGCTCGGCTTCGACCCCGAGACACTGTGGGTCACGGTGCACGAGTCCGACGACGAGGCCGAGCAGCTCTGGCAGGAGCTCACCACGATGCCGATCGAGCGCATCCAGCGCCTCGGCGACAAGGACAACTTCTGGCAGATGGGGCCGACCGGTCCGTGCGGCCCGTGCTCGGAGATCTTCGTCGACCGAGGCCCGGCCTACGGCCCCGAGGGCGGCCCACTGAATCCGTTGGCCGAGGCCCGCTACATCGAGTTCTGGAACCTCGTGTTCATGCAGTTCGACCAGGCCGAAGACGGCACGCGGACGCCCCTTCCGAAGCCATCGATAGATACGGGCGCCGGTCTCGAACGTGTCCTGTGCCTGCTGCAGGGCGTGGAGGCGGTGTGGGAGACGGACCTGATGGCGCCGATCATCGCCAAGGCGTGCGAGCTCACCGGCGCGTCCTATGTGATCGGCGACTACGACGACCCCGATTCGTTCTCGCTCCGGGTCCTGGCCGAACACGCCCGCTCGGGGTCGATGCTCATCGCCGACGACGTGTTCCCCTCGAACAACGACCGCGGGTACGTGTTGCGCCGCATCCTTCGGCGGGCCATCCGCCATGCCTATCGGCTGGGTGTGAAGCGCACAGTGATGCCGGAACTCGCCAGCATTGCAATCGATGTGATGGCGAGCGCGTACCCGGAGGTGGCGAAGCGGCGAGAACACATCCTGCGTGTCATCACTCGGGAAGAAGAGCAGTTCCGACGAACTTTGGAGCGTGGCATCGAACTTCTTGATCGCGAAATTTCGAAGTCTTCAGTCTTCGGCGATCCAGGCGAGTTGTCGCGTCTTGCCGATGGGCTGGGGGGCGATGTCGCTTTTCAGATGCACGACACCTTCGGCTTTCCAATCGAGTTGACGCAGGAGGTTGCCGCTGAGCGAGGATTCATGATCGACATGGACGAGTTCCAGTCCCTGATGGCCGAGCAGCGCGATCGTGCCCGTTCGGCGCGCAAGAGCGCCAGCGCGCCCGAGGCGATCGCCAGGCGATACCGCGACATCCAGGACACCATCGGCACCACGGTGTTCCTCGGCTACGACGTGAACGAGGTCGACGACGCGAAGGTCGTGGATGTGATCGAGACCGAAACCGGCATAGAGGTGTTCCTCGACCGCACACCGTTCTACGCCGAGTCCGGCGGCCAGGTCGGCGACACGGGAACGATTCTCACGGCCACGGGAAAGGTCGACGTCACTGACACGACGTATGCGGTGCCCGGTCTGGTTCGTCATGTCGGCACCCTCGCCAGCGGCACCATCGAGAGGGATGAGATCGCAAGCGCGCAGATCAACGTCGAGAAGCGCGACGCCACCCGCCGCAACCACACCGGCACACATCTGCTGCACTGGGCGCTGCGCCAGGTGCTCGGCGACCACGTGAAGCAGGCCGGCTCGATGGTGTCGCCCGAGCGGCTGCGTTTCGACTTCAGCCACTACGAAGCGGTCAGTCCGGCCCAGATCACGGCCATCGAGGACCTCGTCAACACCGTCGTGCTCAGCGCCGCGGGCACCGACAACCCCGAGGTCACGAAGGCTGAGGCCGAGCAGATGGGTGCAATTGCCTTCTTCGGCGACAAGTACGGCGAGAAGGTGCGCGTGCTGCAGGCTGGTCCGTCGCTCGAGTTCTGCGGCGGCACCCATGTCCGAAACGTCGGCCAGATCGGCATGATCAAGGTCGTCAGCGAGAGCTCGATCGGCTCGAACTTGCGCCGGATCGAGGCCACCACCGGTCTCGTCACCCTTGATCGTCTGCGCGCAGAGGAATCGCTCCTCGGTGCTTCGGCTGGCGAGCTGCGGGTGAAGGCCGAGGACCTGCCCGAACGCATCGCCAGGCTGCTCGACGAGCGCAAGGTGCTCGAGCGCGAGGTCGAGCAGCTCCGTAAGACCGCCGCTCGGGTACTGGCGCAGTCGCTGGCGCTCGGCGCAGTGAACGGCTATGTCGTCACCCGCGTGGAGGGCGCCGAACGCGATGACGTGAAGGACCTCGCGGTCGCCGTGCGCGACATCGGCGGCATCAAGGCCGTGGTGCTCGGTTCGGCGCCGGCCGGGGGAGGGGTGTCGCTCGTGGCCGCGGTCACGAAGGACAGCGGGCTGAACGCCGGCGAGCTGATCGCCGACGCGGCCAAGCTCGTGCAGGGCGGCAGCGGCAAGACGGCCGACCTGGCCATTGCCGGCGGGCGCAAGCCCGAATGCCTCGACGAAGCGCTTGTGCTGGTGCGCAGGAAGCTCGGGCTGGGTTCCTGAGTTGACGGCGGCGGGCCCGGCCTCCGCTTCGCTTCGGCACCGGTTGACAACTGTCGTTGGCAGGTACCCCTCGCTGCGCCACCTACGATCGGGCCCTATGGCTCGGGCAATCGGGGTTGACCTCGGCAGCAAGCGTGTGGGTGTCGCGTCCAGCGATACGACGCGCACACTGGCCAGTCCGGTCACGGTGCTCGAACGCCGCGGCAGCCGTGCGGCGGATCACAAGGCACTTGCTGCGATCATCGAGGAGTACGAGGCCGACATCGTGGTGGTAGGCCTCCCCCTCTCGCTCAACGGCGGGGAGAGCCACGCGGCGAAGCTCGTGCGCGACGAAGTGGCGCAGATGACGGCTGCGCTACCGGTGCCGATCGTGCTCCACGACGAGCGTTTCACGACAGCCACCGCGCATGCCTCGATGATGGAGCGCAAGATGAAGGCCGACGCCCGCCGTCGGGTAGTTGACAAGGTGGCCGCGGCCGTCATGTTGCAGGGCTGGCTCGACACGCAGGCCTACCGCCGCGAGGCTGAGGCGAGGAAGGCCGAGTTCGAGAAGGCCGAACAGGCCCGGCAGGCCGAGCAGCAGTGAGCGATCGCACCGGCGAGACGCCCGCATCGGGCGCTGCTCCTGATCGGCGCGCAGACGTCGACGCGTGGGCGAGCGAGAGCGACTGGGGCCAGGCCGCACCGCTGTTCACGGGACGGGATCCCGAGTTCGAGCGTGACTGGCTCTCGGAGAACGCGGCACCGCCTCCCGGCCCGGTGTCAGACCCTCCGGCCTCCCCGCGACCCGTGGGAGGTTCCCGCGGCGGTCGACCCGCTCCGGGACGTGCCGTCGTGCCCGGGTCTGCGCCGCGCGAGCGCCGCCGCCCCGAGCCGGTCACCCGGGAGTCCGACGGCTACGGCGACCAGTACGACGACGGATACGACGACGACATCGAGGACTTCCCCCCACCCAAGCGTGGTCGGGCGTTCCTCGGCTTCCTGCTCGTACTCGTCGTCCTCGCCGGTGGAGTGCTTGCCGGCCTGCGTTGGTACCAGCATCAGATCGATCCGCCCGGCCCGCCCGGCGCGGCTGTCGAAGTCGTCATACCCAACAACACGCCGACGGCCAGGATCGGCGGCATCCTTCACGCCAAGGGGATCATTGGCAACGCCACCCTGTTCCGCTACTACGCCCAGTATAAGGGCCGCGGCGGGTTCGAGGCGGGCCGCTACAAGTTCCGTCTGCGACAGTCGTTCGACTCGGTGCTGACCGCGCTGGCCAAGGGGCCTTCGGTTCCGGATCAGGCCAAGGTCACGTTCCCCGAGGGTTTCCGGATCACGCAGATCGCGGCCCGCGTCGGTGCGCAGCTGCCGGGTCGTACGACCGACGCGTTCCTTGGCGTCACTACAAGCGGCAAGGTGCGCTCCGCCTACGAACCGACGGGCAGCACAAATCTGGAGGGGTTCTTGTTCCCGGAGACCTACACGTTCACACTCGACGACGATGAGACGGCGATCGCCAGCCGCATGGTCGAGACGTTCGATCAGGTCGCCGATCAGGTCGGGCTGAACGACTCGGTGGCGAAGGTCGGCATCTCGCCCTACCAGGCGCTGATCGTTGCGTCGCTGGTCGAGCGGGAGGCGAAGCACGACGCGGATCGCGCCAAGATCGCACGCGTCATCTACAACCGGCTGAAGAAGGGCATGCCGCTCCAGATCGACGCCACCATCGTGTACGCACTGGGCGGCGTCACCCGCGTGCTCGACGAAGATCTCAAGCTCGACTCGCCCTTCAACTCGTACACGAACAAGGGGTTGCCGCCGACGCCGATCGCGTCGCCGGGACGCGCCTCCCTCGAGGCCGCGCTCGCGCCGGAAGCAGGCGACTGGCTTTACTACGTGGTCACCACGCCCGACGGTCACCATTCGTTCGCCACGACCTTCAAGCAGCACCAGGCGAACATCAAGCTGGCGCAGGAGCGCGGGGTGCGGTGAGCCCGGCTCCAACGGGAGCGACCCGGATCGCCGCGGTCATCGGCGACCCCGTCCGGCACTCGCTCTCGCCGGTGCTGCACAATGCCGCGTTCGCCGCCCTGGGGCTCGACTGGATCTACGTGGCGCTGCCAGTCGCCCGAGGTGACGGCGCTGCTGCGGTCGGGGCGATGCGGACGTTGGGGATCGCCGGGCTCTCGGTGACGATGCCGCACAAGGCGGACATCCTCGCCGCGGTGGACGATGTCAGCCCGACGGTGCAGTTGCTGGGTGCGGCCAACACAATCGTGTGGGGTCCTGACAGTTCACTATGCGCGCACAGTACTGACGGGGAGGGCTTCATCGACGCACTGCGCGCGGCCGGAGTCGATGTCGCGGGAAAGCGGTGCATGGTCGTCGGCGCGGGCGGGGCCGGGCGGGCGGTGGTGCTCGCATTGGCGACGGCCGGCGCCGCGTCGATCGTCGTGGTCAACCGCGACGAAGCGCGGGCTGCAGCGGCGGTCGCTCTCGGTGGAGCGGCGGCTCTGCACGGGTCGGCGGATCGTGCGGGCGACTGCGACCTGGTGATCAACGCGACCCCCCTCGGCATGGGTGGGGAGGGGCAATTGCCGATCGACCCGGAGCGGCTCGGGCCCGGCCAGGTCGTCAACGACCTCGTCTATCACCCGCTCGTGACGCCACTGCTGGC
>JAYTFI010000804.1:0-4056 GCA_043734485.1 Acidimicrobiales bacterium
GTAGGGTTCGTGGTGAAGCCCTTGAACGCGGCGTCGATCTTGTACTTGCGGAAGCGGAAGTAGTCCTCCGTCTTCTTGCCGACCACGATGAGGGCATACTCCCGCCCCGAGGCCTTCTCGGCCAGCATCGCCCGCTCGGCGAGGCGGATGACCGAGCTGTTGTACGCGCCGGCGAGGCCGCCGTCGCCGGCAACCACGACGAAACCCACCCGTCGCACCTCGGCACGAGGGGTGAGCAGCGGCTGCCCGGCTCCGGCACCGGACTGCGCCAAGCTCTGGACCACCGCCGTGATCTGCTCGGCATAGGGACGTGCCGCGGCCACCCGGGCCTGCGCCTTCACGATCCGCGTCGCGGCGATGAGTTCCATCGCGCGGGTGATCTTCTTCGTGTTGTTGACGCTCTTGATGCGCCTTCGCAAGATGCGTTCTTCGCCACCAGCCACAGGGGACCCTCTCTACCGATCAGCTCTTCAGACGCTCGGGGTGCTCAGGCCCGGGCTCGGAAGCTGTCCTTGGCGCTGTTTATGGCCTTGGACATGCGGTCGTCAGCAACGAGTCGTCCGGTGTTGCGGATCTCGTCGAGGATGTCGCCGTGCTGGGAGCGGAACGTCTCCAAGAGAGAGTCCTCGAACGGTCGGACCTGCGCGACCTCGAGATCGTCGAGGAATCCGCGCGTGCCCGCGTAGATCGACACGACCTGCTCCTCGACCCGCAACGGTGAGTACGCCGGCTGCTTCAGCAGCTCGACGAGTCGATAACCACGGTCGAGCTGGGCCTGAGAGACCTTGTCGAGCTCGGAACCGAAGGCCGCGAATGCTTCCAGTTCGCGGAACTGCGCGAGGTCGATCTTCATCGAACCGGCCACGGCCGACATCGCCTTGATCTGCGCGGAACCACCGACTCGTGAGACCGAGATGCCCACGTTCATGGCCGGACGAACGCCCGAGTTGAAGAGGTCGAGGTCGAGGAAGATCTGGCCGTCAGTGATCGAGATGACGTTCGTCGGGATGTAGGCCGACACGTCGCCGGCCTTCGTCTCGATGATCGGCAGTGCGGTGAGCGACCCGCCGCCCATCGCGTCGGAGAGCTTGGCGGCACGCTCGAGGAGCCGGCTGTGGAGGTAGAACACGTCGCCCGGATACGCCTCGCGACCCGGTGGGCGGCGAAGGAGGAGCGACATCTGGCGGTACGCCTCGGCCTGCTTGGAGAGATCGTCGTAGACGATGAGGCCGTGCTCACCGTTCTCCATCCAGTGCTGCCCAATGGCCGCACCGGTGAACGGGGCGAGGTACTGGAACGGCGCCGGGTCGGCGGCCGGAGCGTTGACGACCACTGTGTACTCCATGGCGCCGGCCTCTTCGAGGGCGCGCACCGTCTCGGCCACGGTCGATCCCTTCTGGCCGATGGCGACGTAAATGCACTTCACCCCCAGGCCCTTCTGGTTCATGATCGTGTCGACCGCAACGGACGTCTTGCCGGTCTTGCGGTCGCCGATGATCAGCTCGCGCTGTCCGCGCCCGATCGGCGTCATGGCATCGATGACCTTGATACCGGTCTGCATCGGCTCCTTCACCGGCTTGCGCTTCACGATGCCCGGTGCCTGGATCTCCACGCGGCGGGCCTGCACGTTGGCCAGCGGGCCTTTGCCGTCGATCGGGTTGCCGAGCGGATCGACCACCCGGCCGAGAAGTCCGTCGCCGACCGGCACCTGGAGGATCTTGCCGGTGGCCTTCACCGACTGGCCCTGCTGGATGTGGCCGACGTCGCCGAGGATCACGGCGCCGATCGAGTCCTCGTCGAGGTTGAGGGCGAGGCCTTGGGTGCCACCCTCGAACTCGAGCAGCTCGTTGACGGCGCAGCCGGGCAGCCCGCTGACGCGGGCGATCCCGTCGCCGACCTCGGTGATGCGTCCGACCTGCTCCTGGAGGAGCGCAGGCGTGAACCCGTCGAGCCCCTGGCGCAGCGCGGCGGTGATGTCGTCGAGATTGATGGTGAGCTCGGCCATGTCAGATCGCTTCCTTGAGCTGATTGAGTCTCCGGCGAACAGTGCCATCGATGATCGTGTCGCCCACTTGGGTGATCACGCCGCCGATCACCGACGGATCGACCAGGAACTTGATGTCCACCTGTTTGCCGATCGCCGTGTCGATCGCGGCGTTCAGGCGCTGTTGCTGATCGGAGGTGAGCGGGTGCGCAGTGCGCACCTCGCCCGCGACCTTGTCCTGCTCGTTCGCGGCCCGTCGAAGGAACGCGTCCACGATGGCCGGGAGCTCGCGTGTCCGGCCACTGCCCACGGTCATGGAGACCAGGCTGGTGGTGATCGGGTGTGCCTTCCCACCGAGCAGTGCTTCCACGACGCTCTGGCGGCGATCCGCCGGCACTGCCTGATCGGTCAGCGTGCGGTGCAGCTCGGGCGTAGCTTCGATTGCGCGCGAAACGGTCAGTAACTCGCTCCCCACCGTCGCAAGGGCGTTCTCGGCCCTCGCGACTTCGACGAATGCCGTCGCGTAACCCTCGACGACGGACACCTACTTCGCCGCCAGCTCGGCGATGTAGCGGTCAACGAGCGCGGCGTTCGTGTCGGTATCGAGATTGGCTCCCACAACCTTCCCGGCCAACTCCAGCGAAAGGCTCTTGACGTGCGTAGTGAGATCGGCCTTCAGACGCTCGGCCTGCGCCGCAAGGTCTTCGGCCGCCTTCATCCGGGTGCTCGCGACATCGGCCTCGGCACGGGACAGCATCTGCTTACGGACGGCGTCAGCCTGCTGACGCGCTTCTTCGATGATCCGATTGCCCTCGTTCTTCGCGTCGGTGAGCTGCGCGCGGTACTCACTCAGCACGGTCTGCGCGTCCGCCATTGCCTTGTCGGCCGACGCAAGCGTGGACTCGATCCGAGCGGAGCGCGCCACCATGCCCTTTTTGACGGCGGGGTAGGCGAGCTTCCACATCAGCACGTACAGCACGACGAACGAGGCGAACCCGTAGATGATCTCGTTCTTCGCCGGGAGGATCGGGTTCGGGGCCTTGGTCCCGGATTCCTCGGCGAAGCGGATGACGACGGCGAGTAGCACGAAGAACTCCTAGGCGAACTTGATCAGAATGAAGACGACGAAGCCGATGAGGGCAAGCGCTTCGGTGAACGCAATGCCGAGGAACATCGTGGTGCGCACCATGCCCGCGGCCTCCGGTTGACGGGCCATTGCCGTGATGGCATTGCCGACAACGGTGCCGATGCCGGCGCCTGGGCCGATCGCGGCCAGGCCATAGCCGAGACCAGCACCGACGGCCTTGAGCCCGTCGAGTAGCTGATCGGGCTTGTCGGCTACTTGAGCCAAGAACATGTGGTGCCTCCTGATGGGAATGAATTTGGTCGTATTGCAGTGGTGGGGCGGGTACAGCGGTACAGCGGTGTGGCGATGCAGCGAATCGGGGCTAGTGCTCCGGGTGAGCCGACCCACCGATGTACACAGCGGTGAGCATGGTGAAGATGAATGCCTGGAGCAGCGCGACGAGTACTTCGAAACCGGTCAGCACCACGAGCATGACAGTGGGCAACGGCCAGATCACGGCGAGCAGCGACCGCTGCCACAGCGTGGAACTCAGCACGGCGAAGGTGACCAGCAACAAGTGCCCCGCCAGCATGTTGGCAAAGAGTCGCACGGCGAGCGAGAACGGACGCACGAGGAATGTCGAGACGAACTCGATAGGGGTGACCAGGATGTAAAGCGCCTTCGGCACGCCTGGCGGGAAGATCGAATTCGTGATGTAGCGCAGACCCTGTGACTTGAAGCCCACGACGTTGTAGATCAGCCAGACGATGAGCGCCAGCATCAACGGGATGGCCATACGGGCGCTGGCCGGCATCTGGATGAACGGTATGACTTCGAAGATGTTGCACACGAAGACGAACGAGAAGATCGACAGCAGCAACGGCATCCACTTCTCGCCGTCGTGCCCGATCGTCTGCTCGATGATCCCGTCCTTGACGAAGTCGACAAAGGACTCGACGAAGTTCTGGGTGCCCTTCGGCACCGCGGCCTGCTTGCGGCCGGCGAT
>JAYTFI010000805.1:0-3783 GCA_043734485.1 Acidimicrobiales bacterium
CACGTCAGCCCTCAGCGGCCGGTCCGGCCATGATCCGGTGGCCGAAGCTCCACGGTCGCAGGCGTCGCTCTACGAGCTCGTGAGCCTTCCGGGCATGAGTCACGAGCTCTCGGCGCAGCTACGTGACATCGGGGTCCAGTCCGTCACGGACATCGCCGGCTGGACGGCCGATGATGTCGAGCGGTTCCAAGCTTGGCTGCCGGATCACCCCGGGGTGATCGCTCGCAACGCGTGGGTCGACGTGGCCAAGTCGCTGGTGGCCGAGGCCGAGGCGCACCCCGAGAAGGGCGGCGGCGCAGATGAGGAGAGCACCGCGAGGGGCGTGTTCTTCGACGCCCGGGCCCATTCCGAGATCGCCGGCTGATGCACGCACGTGAAGGGGCATCCGCCTTCGATCGGTTGCTTCGGATGGCTGTTCAGCCCCGGTTCCGAAAGGCCGCGGCCGTCTGCTTCGCCGCGGTGGTCCTACTCACGGTGGTGTCGTATGCGTACAGACGACCGGTGATGGAGAGTTCGATCACCCGCTCGGTCACGACGGCATTGCGCATCGACGGCCACGCCGGTGTCACGGTCGATGTCAAGGGCCGTGACGTATCGCTCCGTGGCTCGGTGGCCGACGCGGCCGAACGGCGGTCCGTCATACGCCTGGCCCAGAAGCGCAACGGCGTCCGAGTCGTCGATGCATCGGCGCTTCGGGTACTAGACGGATCGTCGGATCAGGGCGACGCACCCACAACCATCGTGGACGGCGGGACCGCCGCGGATGCAACCACCAACGGTTCCCGGCCCGTGACCGCTTCGACCGTCGCCGTCCTGCCTCTCCGCAAGCCGCGCATCGAAGCGACCTTCAGAGACGGCGTGCTCAGTGTGTCGGGCAACGCGCCTACGAAGGAGGCCGTCGATGCGCTGCTGCACCGCTCGTCGACCGTGCTCCAACCGGGGCAGCTGCTCGACAAGGTCGTGGTGCCGGCCAACGTCACCGAGCTTGCGGACATGAACGAGTACCGGCGTGTCGGTGACTTCCTTGCGCTGCTCCTGCGAACCGGTCTGACGAAAGCGACGCTTCGCTACGACCGGGGCAAGCTGAAGATCGCCGGGGTCGTTCCGGATGAATCCAATCGGGCGTTCCTCGAGCGAGAAGCACAGAACCTGGTGGGTCTGGCACAGCTCGACGCCGCGTTCACGGCTGCCGCGTCGACAGCAATCCCGACTTCGACTTCCACCCCGGCTTCGATTTCTCCATCGACGGCTGCAGATCCGAGCGTCGTCGGTGCGGCGACCGCGAACCCGTCCGTTCCGGCCACAGGGCTAACGGCTGGGATTCGGACGGCGCAGAGCGGCATCGACTCGGCGATCGCCTCGCGCACGATCGGCTTCGCCAAGAACAGCGATTCGCTGAGCGACGAGGGCAGGGCCGTGGTCGACGACGTCGCTGCGGCGATCGTCAAGTTCACCGATCAGACGCTCGTGATCCAGATCGCCGGCTACACCGACGATCGCGGGAGCGAGGGCGGCAACCTCGAGCTGAGCCAGCGCCGGGCCGATGCCGTGCGCGCAGAGCTCGTGGCGAAGGGCGTTGTCGCAGGCCGGATCTCGGCCCGTGGCTTCGGTGAGGCCGACCCGGTTGCGCTGAACGACACCGACGACAACAGGGCGAAGAACCGCCGCATCCAGATCACGGTCGTATCGACCTAGCCGTTGAGCTAGCCGCTCGTCTCGATCGAGCCGGTAGGGTCCACGGCCGTGAAGCTGGGGTTCGATGTCGAGGCAACGTGCGGTGAGGCACGTGCAGGCACCGTCACCCTTCCCCGAGGGACGTTCCAAACCCCGGTGTTCATGCCCGTCGGCACGCGTGGAACCGTACGTGCACTTACGGTTGATCAGCTCGAGATGCTCGGCGCGCAGATCATCCTCGGGAACACCTACCATCTGATGCTTCGCCCGGGTGCCGCGCTCATCGAGGACCTGGGCGGCCTCCACCGCTTCGAGGACTGGCACGGCCGGATGCTGACCGACTCCGGTGGATTCCAGGTCTTCTCGCTCGAACCCAAGGTCGACGACGACGGTGTGACGTTCAAATCGGTCTACGACGGCAGTTCCCACCGCTTCACGCCCGAGACCGCAGTCCGCCTGCAGGAGCAGATCGGTGCCGACATCGCCATGGTGCTCGACGTGTGCCCGCCGCTGCCGTCGTCTATCGCCGTGATCCGCAAGGCCATGGACCGCACTTCTGCGTGGGCCGCCATCCAGCGCGAAGCCCATCGGCGCGACGACCAGGTGCAGTTCGGCATCGTGCAGGGCGGGATCGATCTCGGCCTTCGGGCCGAACATGCGGCTCGCATCACCGAGGTCGGTTTCGACGGGTACGCCATCGGAGGGTTGTCGGTCGGGGAGTCCAAGGCCGACATGTTCCCGGCCATTGCGGCGACGAATGAGGTGCTGCCGAAGGATCGGCCCCGCTACCTCATGGGGGTCGGCGATCCGCTCAGCCTCGTCGAAGGCATCGCCCGCGGAATCGACATGTTCGACTGCGTCCTTCCGACCCGACTCGCACGGCACGGCACCGTCCTGACGTCTGCCGGCAAGCTCCAGATCCGCAACGCCGCGTTCGCCCGGGACGACCGGCCGCTCGATGGCTCCTGCTCCTGCCCGACCTGTGTCCGCCACAGCCGGGCGTACCTGCGCCATCTCCAGTCGATCGGCGAGCAGACCGCGGCCACGCTGCTGACGATCCACAACCTGGCCTTCCTCCTGGGTTTGATGGCACGCGTTCGTGCGTCGATCATCGACGGATCGTTCGAGCGGGTCCGGGCCGAGGTACTCGAGGTCTGGGGACCGATCTGAGCGCACTGGTTGGGGCACTAGGGTTGTTCCGCCCTATGTCAGCTCTCGCACCCCTCATTCTGCTGCCGATCATGTACGTGGTGCTGATCCTGCCTCAGCGCCGGCGCATGAAGGCACAGCAAGCACTCGTCGCAGCCATCGGACCCGGTAGCGCCGTGATGACCACCTCGGGCATCCACGGCACCGTCGTCGACGTCGAAGGCGACACCGCTCATCTCGAGATCGCAGAGGGCGTCGTCATCCGCATCGCCAAGCAGGCGATCGCCCGTCGTACAGACACGCCGGTCGATTCCGTGGGCGGGCTGCCGCCGGGAGCCGGACAATGAAGCGCAAGCCGCTGCTGTCGCTGGCCATCGTTCTCCTGGTTGCGTTCGGTGGTCTGCTCTCCACGCTCATAGCCGGTTGGAAGCCGCTCCTCGGGCTCGACCTGCAAGGTGGCGCGTCGGTCGTCCTGCAGCCCGACCGCAAGACCGATGCCAGTGTCCTCGATGAGACCATCGGCATCATCCGCAGCCGTGTCGATGCCCTCGGCGTATCCGAGCCCGAGATCTACCGACAGGGCGACGCCATCGTCGTGCAGTTGCCGGGCGTCAAGGATCAGGCCCGTGCGCTCAAGATCGTCGGCCAGACCGCCGAGCTGCGGTTCCGCCCGGTCCTGAGCGAGATCCCGTCGGAAACCGCCGTTGCCGCCCAGGCCGCGGTTGCGGCGAAGGCCGCGAAGACGGCCACGACGACGACCGTGAAGGGCGCGGCCACGACGACGACCGTGAAGGGCGCGGCCACGACAACGGTCAAGGGTGCGACCACGACAACGGTCAAGGGTGCGACCACGTCCGTGGCCACGACCAGTTCCCTGGCGACGACCACCGGAGCGCCCGGCATCGCCGCCGCGCCCGCCCGATTCGGATCGTTCGCGGTCCAGGCGCAGACCGCCACCAC
>JAYTFI010000806.1:0-3021 GCA_043734485.1 Acidimicrobiales bacterium
TCGTGCTCGTTGACGACCAGCACGTCGACCATCGCCAGCAGCGGGCGGACCGCAGAGGTGGCCGGCGCCGCGTTCAGGATCGTAATGAGGCCCTCTGCGCGGGCGAGCTCGAGTGCTCGAGCAACGGTGTCGAGCGGGATCTCGAGCTGGGTGAGCAGGACGCCGGTGCCGCCGTCGCTGCGGAACACGCCCGCCCCCAACGCGTCATCGACGTGAATCGGGCGGAGCCTCGCGTTCGCGCCGGGCACCACGACGATCGAGTTCTCGCCCCCGTTCGAAGCCACGACGATCAGCGCGGTGCCCGACGGATCGTGCCTGCACACGCCGACCTGGGTGACGTCGATGCCGTCCGCTCGCAAGCCGGCGGTGAGGGTCACGCCGGCCGCATCGGCACCCACTCGCCCGACCATCCGCACGTCGGCACCGGCCCGGGCCGCAGCGACCGCCTGATTGGCGCCTTTGCCGCCCCCGAACGTACGCACGTCGTCGCCGAGGATGGTCTCACCGGGCGCAGGATGGCGCGATGCGGTCACCACGATGTCCGAGTTGAGACTGCCGACGACCACCACGCACGTCACCTCACGACCCTACTGGTCCGTGTATTCCGTGTATTCCGTGCATGGCGGCGGTTCCGCCCAATCGGGATCGGGCTCGAGGAACCGCGCCATCAGGGCATCGACGGCGACACCGAACAGCGTCCAGTCAGGCGAGGCCACGCCGTCGCCCCGGCGGGGCAAGGTCATCGTGCGGTCGACGGTCGCGAAGCGATCCCGCAACGCCATCCCCTCGGCGAGCGCGCCGATGGCAAACGCGAGCTGATCCACGGACAGCGGCGCCTGCACCCGGAAACCGAGCACGGAGACGATCTCGTCGAGCGCGGTCCGCAAAGCCGCGGTGGCCTTCTCATGGCCGGCGAGGAGCGCCGGGCCGAGCACCCGGTCGTCGTCCTTGCTCGGGGTCGAAACGGTCAGCGCCCACACTCCCACCCATATCTGCCAGGCCCTTGACGCTTCGAGCACGCGCACATGCACGTCGCCGGCCACCCGGCACACCTCGCGCAACGCGGCCTGTCGGCCATCCGTTGTCGAGCGATCCGCAGCCCGTACGACGGCTCGCGCCGCGTCGAGGGTCGGCTGTTCCTCGCCGTCGGGGTAGTAGGCCGCGGCCGAGACGAGGAGGTCGAGCTGGTAGTCCGCTTGGGTGTCCCAGATCCGCTTGTAGACCGACGCCGGCGTGACCCGCTCGCCCCGCCGCTCGGCGAGCGCCGCGAACACCTCGTTGAGAGTGATGTGCGGTGCGCCGCCGGCCAGGCCCCGCTCCTGCAGGAGCTCGACGCCGGTGGTCAGCAGGAGTGCGCGCAGCTCGTCACGCGACCGGCGTGGCGCTCGGAATCCCGACTCGACACTCATTGCAATTCAGTGTTGCATACGTCCGCGACAACCGGACGTTGGGGTCGGCCCGGCGGCCAGGGACTGTGCTCGGACCGCTACCGCGTCAGGCCTCGAGCGTGATCTCGATGCAGTCGTCCTCGGCCCGGTGCCGGGTGACGGCTCCTTTCAGCGTCGCCCCGAGGTCGATCAGCGTCACGCGCCATCCGTACTTGGCCTTCAACAGGCCGCGGACGAACTCGCCTCGCTCGTCGCCGAGCACTGCCCCCGTGCCGCTGATGGCCGGGCCGGTCGGCTTGCCGCTCATCGTGCATGGGCCCACCTCGACACGGCTGGTGGCTCGGATCCGCTTCACCTTGCCGGCATTCTTCGCGCTGTACAGATACAGCTTGCCGCCCGCAGCCGCGAACCAGACCGGAGTGGGCACGCCGGTCCCGTCACGCTTGAACGTGGTGAGCAGCAGGTAGGACTGATGCTGGATCCAGTCGTAGGTGGTCGTCACCCGGGGAGTCTCTCAGTCTTCGAGCCGGAGGGCCGAGATGAACGCTTCCTGGGGAACCTCGACACGGCCGATGTTCTTCATCTTCTTCTTGCCCTCCTTCTGCTTATCGAGCAGCTTCCGTTTGCGGGTGATGTCGCCGCCATAGCATTTTGCCAGCACATCTTTTCGGCGCGCCTTGACCGTTTCACGGGCCACAATGCGACCGCCGATTGCCGCCTGGATCGGCACATCGAACATCTGCCGTGGGATCAATTCTTTCAATTTTGCGCACATCTTCCGACCATAATCGTCGGCCTTCGAGCGGTGGATGATAGCGGAAAATGCATCTACCGGGGCCGAGTTGAGGAGGATGTCGAGCTTCACAAGCTCACTCTCCTGATACGAATCCGGTTCATAGTCGAGGGATGCATAGCCCTTGGTCCGGCTCTTGAGGGAGTCGAAGAAATCAACCACGACCTCAGCCAGCGGAATCCGATACACCATCTCGACCCGCTCCTGGGACAGGTAGTCCATCCGCACCATTTCGCCACGGCGTCCCTGACACAGCTCCATGATCGTGCCGGTGTACTCGGTGGGCGTGAGGATACTGGCCCGGAAGTAGGGCTCTTCGATCGTGTCGATATGGTTCGTGGGCGGCATGTCGGCAGGGTTGTCGACCAGGACGACCTCGCCCATCGTCGTGGTGACCCGGTACTCGACCGATGGCGCAGTGGCGATGAGGCTCAGGTTGAATTCGCGTTCGAGGCGCTCGCGCACGATCTCCATGTGCAGGAGCCCGAGATAGCCACACCGGAAACCGAACCCGAGCGCGCCGGATGTCTCGGGCTCGTAGGTGATCGAGGCGTCGTTCAACTTCAGCTTCTCGAGCGACTCGCGCAGCACCGGGAAGTCGTCACCGTCGATCGGATAGAGGCCGCAGAACACCATCGGCTTGGGCTGCTTGTAGCCGGCGAGGGCAGTATCGGACTGTCGCGCGTACGTCGTGATGGTCTCGCCCGATCGGGCCTCGCCGACGTCTTTGATGCCGCACATCACGTAGCCGACCTCGCCCGGCCCGAGGCTGTCGACGGGAAGGTTGCTGGGCGTCCGGACACCGACCTCCTCCGCCGTCTGGCGGGTCCGGGCCTGCAT
>JAYTFI010000807.1:0-1664 GCA_043734485.1 Acidimicrobiales bacterium
CGAGTTCGGTGCGATGCGCCACGTTGCCGAGCTTCACCACCAACCGCTCGCCGAGCGCGGCGAGGTCGGGGTGGTCGACCGCACCATCCGCCAGCACCAACCAGGGCGCGACCGATATGCCGGCAGCGGACAGGAGATTCATCGCATCCTCGAAATGCACGATCGGCCCAGCCTCGCTCGCAACGAGTCGAGGCGTCGGCGAGGGTGTCGGCGTCACCGCCTGCCGGTCGCCACGCACGGGTGTGTCGACGAAGAGGTTGAGGGCGTCGACGGCCCGGTACACCGACTGGACGCCGCGACCGAAGAGGAGGCCGCGCTCGCGCCACTCGGCGACCCAGGCGCCCACCCCCGTTGCCTCGACCGGGCTGACGACGAACGGGATGTCGGAGCGAGCCGCCACGTTGGCGAACGGAGTCAGCAGGGTACGGCTCCAGCCCTCGTCGCCCTCGCCGGTCCACCAGCCGAGCACGAGAACGTCGACCGAGGACGCGTACCGCTCGAAGACCTCTTCCATCAACGCCGCCTTGGTCATCACGAACCCGGTGAGGTCGAGCGGATTCACCGTGTCGCCCGGAACCCGTTCACGCACCCACGCTTCGATCTCGGGCAGTGGTGGGAGGGGCGCACCCTCGTCCTCGGCGATGTCTGTGGCCAGCGCAGCCACGCCACCCGACGTCGTGATCATGCCGATCTTGGCGATCCGGCGCTGGCGTACGGGTGCAAGCTGCACGAACAGCTGGGCCCGGTCGAGCAGGTCGTCGACATCGCGAGCACCGATCACGCCGTGCTCGCGGAAGGCGAGGTCGTACACCCAGCTCTCGTCGGCGATGGCGCCGGTGTGGGACTGCATGATCCTACGGGCGCGGTCCGAGCGGCCGAGCTTCAGGGCGATCACCGGCTTACCCGCCGCGCGAGCCCCCGCGACGGCGGCGAAGAACTCGCCCGGGCGGCGCACGGCCTCGATCACGAGGCAGATGACCGAGGTGTGCGGGTCGACGGCGAGCACGGCGACGTGGTCGGCCAGGTCGCACACCGCCTCGTTGCCCGACGACACCGCGATCGACACGCCGAGCGCTCGCTCTTTGGCCGCTGCAAGCGCCGAACGCACCAGGAAACCGCTCTGGGAGACCACGCTCACGCCGCCAACTGTCGCGACGCCGCTGACCGGCAGGTCGAGTCGCCCGCCCGTGAACAGGTTCACGCCGAGCCGCACGTTCTTGAAGCCGGCACAGTTCGGCCCGACGACGGCGATGCCCGTGCGACCGGCGACCTCGAGCAGTCGCTGTTGGAGCAACTGGCCCTGCTCGCCTGCCTCGACGAACCCGGCCGCTGCGACGATCACCCCGCCGCAGCCGAGCGCGGCAGCCTCCTCGACCACGTCGATCGACCGCTCGGCGTTCACGAGCGACAAGACGGCGTCCACCGGCTCACCGATCGCCGTGAGATCGGCGAACACCGGCCGGTCGTACAGCGAGTCGCGTCGCGGGTTGACGAGTGCTACCTGCCGCCCGGCCTCGAGCATCGGCAGCACCGCGTTGTTCGACATCGCGAGCTGCTCGTTCGCGCCGACGACGGCCACCGTCACCGGCGAGAGCATCCGGGCAAGGTTGATGCGAAGGTCCATGGTGCATCCACTGTAGGGAACGGCGTCCCTCGGGACCGTT
>JAYTFI010000808.1:0-2197 GCA_043734485.1 Acidimicrobiales bacterium
CAGAAGTTTCTGTGCTGCAGTTCGCAGATCGAATCGCTCGACCACCAGTGTGCGGCCGAACGCGCCCAATGACGCGCGGAGCTCGGCGTCATCGAGGAGTCGCTGGATATGACCGGCCAGACGGAGCGCATCGGGCTCGTCGCCACCGATCCCCCAGAACCCGTTGCGGAGGAACATCGGCGACGTGTCGGGTTCGCAGACTTCCGAGAAGCCTTGCTCTCCTTGGACAACGACGGGTCGACCGATCGACATCGCCCGGAGTGCCGAACTCCCCATCGCGACCACGACATCGGCGGCCGCGTAGAAAGGTCGAGGATCGAGCTGCTGACCCACGAGCGTCACGACCTCACGACCTCGCCGGGCGTTGACCGCCCCGGCCCGCGCCCTCAGGTGCGACTGCGCTTCTCCCTCACCGACGATGAGCAACCGGATCGGTCGATGCTCCGCCAGCAGTGCAACGGCGTCGATGGCTCGTTCCAGCGCGTCGAGCTTGAGCTCGATCGCCAGGCGCGAGACGCTGACCACGAGCTCCGCCGACGGGCCCACTCCGTATGCGGCGCGGACCCCACCTCCATCGATGCCGGGGTGATCCGACACGGTGTCGATCGGCGGTTCGATGACCGTCACGTCGGCGAAGCCGTCGGTGCGAGCGGTTCTCCCGAGTTCGGCGGTCCCCATGATCAGCGGAATCGATCGGGGCACGAGCGGCGAGACGGCCATCGACAGCACCGTGCAGAGTAATCCGACACCACCGACGAGATGAGCGCCGAAGTAGGCGTCAAGGCACGGCGGCCATTCGTAGCCGTGGATGACGTCGACCTGGTCCCGACGTGCGAGACGGGCCAGATGGGCGATGCGATGTGGCGAAGGCCGGCGTGGCGAACTGGGCGCTGCCACGAACGAAAGGCCACGCGCTTGGACATGCTCGACGAGTGGCCCGGGGATGCCGTACACGCAAACCTGGTGGCCGAGATCGCGTACCGCTGCGGCGAGATCGATCGCGTTGATCTGGCTCCCGCCGACGAACAGGTCGTGCGGGTACACGATGATCCTCATGCCGCGCTCACCGAACCGACGGCTGTCCGTTCGCCGACCAACCGCAGGAAGCGGGCGGGATTCCCCGCCCACACCTGTCCGGCAGGAATCGACGTGGTGACCACAGAGCCCATCCCGACGATCGCAGTCGCGCCGATCTCCAGTCGTTCACGGACTACGGCAGAAGATCCGAGGTACGCATCGGGCCCGACGGACACAGAGCCCGCAAGCCGTGCACCGGCACCGAAGGTGACGAAGTCGCCGACAACATCGTCGTGGGTGAGGACGACCCCTGGCATCATCGCGACATGCGCGCCAATGGTGATGTCCGCCGTGCACACCGATGTCGCGTGGATGATCGTGCCCACGCCGAGCGCGACCGACGGGGAGACGACAGCCGCCGGGTGGACGAGCGTCGCGTACCGCCGCGGAGGCAGTCCGAGACGCTCCACGACTCGACGCCGAAGACCGATCGATGAAGGGCTCCCGACGCACGCCACGACGGTCACGTCGTCGTGTTCCGCGAGCCACGCCAGTGGCCCGAGGATGGAGAGCCCGACACGCTGCCCTCCGATGAGAGCTGCATCGTCATCGACGAAGCCGCGCAGGTCGAAGCGAGGTGACACAGCGTTGATTGCCCGGACGAGTTCTACCGTCTCGCGCCCGAAGCCCCCCGCGCCGACCACGACGAGCGGCGTCATCATCGTGCGGCCCCGGCGATAACTTCGGCGACCCGATCGAGGTCGTCGTCGGACATCTCGTGGAAGAGAGGAAGGATGACCGACGTCGAACTCAGGACCTCGGTGACCGGCAACGGACCGGTTTGCCACCTCGCGCCGGCCGGGTGCAGGTGGGCCGCCATGATGCCTCGGCGGCTCGCCACACCGGCGTCTTCGAGTCGGACCATGAGTTCGTTCCGCGTGATGGGGAACTCGTGATGCAGGCGGATCCAGAATGATTGGAAATTGGTCGTGCCACCGGGCGGATCCGCCACGCATGTCAGTGCGGGGATGTCGTGCAAACGCCGGTGGTAGCCAGCCGCCAGGGTTCGCCGCCGCGCCACCACGCCTGCCAGCCGCTCGAGCTGCACCAGCCCGACTGCCGCCTGCAGATCGGTCAACCGAAAGTTGTATCCCGTCTCCAGATACTCCTCGAACACCAG
>JAYTFI010000809.1:0-2292 GCA_043734485.1 Acidimicrobiales bacterium
TTCGTCTCTGCCAAGAAGGAACTGCCCGATGAGGGCGGGTTCGTGCTCCTGCGGGGAAATCGTACGGTGGACCGCTTGATCCAGCTCACCGGCCTCGAGCTGCTCTTCGGGCCGGGCTGAGTCGTCTCCCGCGCAAGCTGAGCCGTCTACGGCAAAGAAGTACCCAACAGAACGAACGCGCCGATCAGCCCGCAAGGCGTGCTTCGACGAGGGGTACTTCGTCGGGGACAGCACGACGGCGTCGTAGGTGATGGTGGACCTACCGGCGGGAAGCAGTACCCGGTCCACAAGCTGCGTGTGGACGAGGTCGTCGACGAGCGTCGCCGGCTTGCATTCGCCATCGGGCCCCATCACTGTCAGGGACTCCTCCTCGATCGGTGCGTCACTCGGGCGGAGCCGGAGCATGGCCGGAGCCTCGGCGTTCGTCGTAAGGGAAATGGTGGTGCCGACGTTGACTGCGCGCATCACGCCCGGGTACCCGGGGCATGCGGCAGCCAAACGGCGGTATCAACGGAGCCGCGCCATGAGCCGATGCCTGACCGACACGTGGATGTCCTTGGCGTGGCGTCCTGCGTGCGGGTCACGCCCCATCAACTGCAGGCCGACCGATCGCACCGCGCCGACCAGCGGAACAGCGATGAGTGCTCCCGGCACCCCAGCCGTCGAACCACCGATGAGGGCCGCCATCATCGTTGCGACGGGCGAGAGTTGGACCGCCTTGCCGACGATCGTGGGCTGGATGATGTGGTTCTCGATCTGCTGATAGGTCAGGAAATAGACGAGGCACACCGCGCCGACGGTCGAGCTCTGGGTCAGTCCCAACGACACGAAGACGACCCCGCCGAGGAGCCCGCCTATCTGTGGGATCACGTTGGTTATGGCGATCCATGCCGCGGCCAGAGGGGCAAGCGGCACGCCCAGCGCGAGACCGGTGACGAGCGATGCTGCGCCGGCGAGGCCGGCGACCAGGAGCGAACCGGCGAAGTACCGCCCGACCGTCCCGGCCACGATTCGGGCGGCTTGGTCGAGTTGCATCCGGGTGCGCGGCGCGAACACGTCACGGGCCCGACGGAGCAGCCGCGCCCCGTCGACCAGCATCCCGATCGTGAACATGGCGATCACGGTGGTGGCTAGTGCGGCGTCCGCCGCGCCCTGAAGCGCCCGCTTCACCTTGCCGCTGTCGCGCCCGAGCGAGTTGGGGATGTCGGACAGCCACCGTTCAACGGCCTTTGGGGCGTCGTGGGCCCGGAGATACCCACCGATACCCGGAAGGTTCCCGAGGCGCTGGGTCATCTGCGGCAGCTCATGACCGAACGCCGCTGCCCGTTTGCTCGCCATCGGGCCGACGATGACGGTGAGCAGGACCAGGGCGCCGACCGCACCGACGCTGACGATCGCTGTTGCGACGCGTTGGCGGCCGCCGACACGGTCGGCGATCGGCTCGACTATCCGTTGGAGCGCGAGTGCGAGTACCGCAGCGATCACGAACCAGGTGAGGGTCCGCCGGGTCCCGCGCACCATTGCCAACAGCCCAAGGCTGACGAGTACGCCGACGGCGACGACGCAGGCCTGGCGGGTCACGTCGGCCCACGACCACCGCAGTGTGGCGATTCCGGGCCGACCGAGCCCGTCGGCGGGCGTGGGCCTGACGTCGACCGAATCGCCTGTCCCGTCGCCGGCGACGACGGCCGGGTCGCCCCTGACGGGGTCGGCGCTTGTGTCGGCGCCGGCTTCGGCCATGTACGCGCGTCGCTGGGCCACGGCGGAGATCACCGATGCCCCGAACCCGGCCACGGCCAGTCCGCAAAGAGCAGTGCCCAGCCCGCCGAACTCGAACGTGGCGAAGGCCACTGCTGTACTGATGAAGGGTCCCAGGTCGACGATTCCTCGACGGACGGAGCGCCGGTGCGCCATGGCGTCGATGAGGGTGATGAGGAGCAGGCCGATCACGGTCAAGGTCATCTTCGACCCACTGGTCACGGCGATGACGAAGGGGATGACCGGGATGAGCACCACGATCGGGCCGATGCCGGGCAGAAGGGTGGCGACCCCGAATACCACCCCTAACAGCGTTGGCGCCGGAACATCTGACCACCACAGGAGGGCGCCGACCGCGATGGCCACGGCGATCCCTTTCGTCACCATGGCGAGCAGCAGCGTTGATGCCCGCTCGTGGCCGCGCTCGAGCACCTCCATCACGGCATGGCGTCCCCACCCGTGGGAAGGCCGTTCGGGCACGAGGCTGACCAGGCCCTGCACGATCCGTCGGCCGTTCGCGCAAAGGAAGACGGT
>JAYTFI010000810.1:0-5845 GCA_043734485.1 Acidimicrobiales bacterium
AACCACCACAGCCACGTCGACACCGCCCTGCTGCTCCTCACGATCCCGCGCCGCTTCCGTGAACGCGCCGTCGTCGCCGCCGGAGCCGACTACTTCTTCGACAAGCGAAGCAAGGCAATCCTCAGCGCGCTTACCATCAATGCGGTGCCGATCGAGCGCCTCAAGGTGTCGAGGCGTTCGAGCGATCAGCTCCTGGCGCTGCTGGCCGACGACTGGAACCTGCTGATCTTCCCGGAGGGCGGGCGTTCGCCGGACGGGTGGGGTCAGGACTTCAAGCCGGGTGCCGCGTTCCTGGCCAGCCGGAGCGGATGCCCGATTGTTCCCGTGCATATCGACGGTACCGACCAGGTGCTCCCGAAAGGAGCGTCGCGGCCGAAGCGGAACGCCTGCACAGTGACCTTCGGCAACCCGATCCGCCCCGGAGCTGATGAGGACGTCCGCTCGCTTGGCGACCGGCTCGGACGGGCCGTGGCCGAGTTGGCCGACGAATGCCAGTCCGACTGGTGGTCGGCCCGTCGGAACGCGGCATCGGCCCGCACACCCGAGCTCACCGGGCCCGAAGGGGTCAGCGGCTGGCGGCGCCAGTGGCAGCGCACGCAGCGGCGCGCTGCCCGGGACGTGGACAAGGAGCGGGGGGGACGCGCCTGGCCGTGACGGCCAGCGGCTGCGCAGGGCTCGGCGACAGGAGTCGCGCCAGCGCCCGTGCACGGGAGGCGCGGATGACATCGGATTGCGGCACCTGCGCGACCTGGACCGGTTCGGCTACGGCGGCAACACGCAACAACGGCGGCTCCGGCGGTGGTGCTGCCACCGGTGAGCCCGGCTCGGACCGGCCCATGACGGTGACGGCGATGGCCGCCGATGTCGCCGACACTGTAGTCACGATGGCTGGAATCGGCGGAGGGTCGGCTGCCGCCGTGGGGGTCGGGTCCGGTGGCAGGGTCGTAGCCGGCAGGGTCGTAGTCGTCGGTGGTAGTGACGATGGCGCAGTCGCAGGGCTCTCGGGGGGGGTGCTTGCGGGTGCGACGGTTGACGGGGCCATCGCGCTGGGCGCTGCACCGCGCGAGGTGCCGGGATCAAGGGGGATCGCGTTTGGCGCAGCGGATCGTCCCGACACTGCGCCAAGGAGCGTGGACCACGCCGACTGGCCAGGTAGCCGATCCCAGGGGTTCGGCATCGAATCGTCGGTGACGTACACGTGCGCCGCGTTTCGTTCCCGGCTGAGTGACACCAGGGAACTGACGTCGGTGTCGTTTGCTCCATAGATCAGGTGCCAGAAGCGGTCCGCCGGATAGTCCGCCATCCACGACGCCGGCGACCACGTCTGATACACGGCCCCAGTTCCCTCGAAGTTCACGATCACGTCGCTGAATGTCGTTGTGCATTCGCCTGGATTCGTGCCGGGATTGATGATCACGAAGTGGTCCGCGTGGGTCCGGACGCGGTCCGCAATCGCGCCGTAGTACGCGCCCTGTGCACAGTCGCTCGGGACCTCATCGACGAAGACGCCATCCACGCCGTACCAGGCGTAGTACCGGTCGATATCGGTGAGGACCTCAGCGAGCGGGCGGGCGGCGTACCCGGTGTGCACGTAGCCGACGACTCGAATCCCGCGGAGCCGGGCGGCGCCCACGGTCGTGGCGAACGTCGTGACACGACCGGCCCCGGGCCCTGAATCGACGTTGAGTACAGCGATGTCGATCGCGCCGGCATGGGCGACGACAGCGTCCCAATTCGCTCCCGGCCAGAAGTACGACGGAATGGCCAGGTGCTGTTGTGCGACGAGCGCGTGCGCAGCGGTGCCGGTCGAATGCAGCACGATGGCGGACGCGAGCGCGCTCAGCGCGACGCCGGCAGCCACGGCTCTCCGAGCTCGGGTCAATCGGTCCCGCACAGGTTCCTCCGAAGCGGAACCCTTCCGACCCTCCACGGTCAGTGACCAATATCGTCACTTTCCGTGGTTGATTGAGGGTCGGAAGACCTATTCCCGACAATCTCGCGCCCCTGCTCGTTCTCGGTAGGTGGCTACCGACCGCAGTCAGCGTTGTTCAGCCCTCGCTCTGAGCCGCCTTTGCGGTCGCGCCGGCGGTCTCGCCGAACGTGAGCAGGCGCCGGGCCCTGCGGTTGAGCGGCTGCGCGGTGTCGTCGAAACGGGCTTCGCCGCGAGGACGGGGGGCTGCCGGCCCGGCCGGACGCCCGGGCCGAACGGACCTGTCACGATCGGCACCCGCAGGGCGCGGCGTGCGGTCCGACCACGGACGGGTCTCACGTCCACTCGCGGGACGTGCGGCGTCGCGTGGTCCTCGCTCTGCGAACCCCGGCGTCGGACGGCGGGGGCCGTCGCTCGCCGAGTGGGCTTCGTTACGGGGGGTGAAGGGGCGGCTCGGGCGATCGGCGCTTCCGGGATCGCGGAACGACCGCGGCTGGAGGCCCGGGGCGGTGCGCTCGCCGGGCGCGGAGATACGGCCGACGGGCCGCTCGGTGCGGTTGTCGAAGCGGCCCTCGTCGCGAGACCCTGTCCGCGGGCTGAAGCGCTCGCCGTTCGACGCTGGCCGGCGACTCTCCCAACCACTTCGCTCGGGGCGTGCATCGGAACCGACGTGGTCCGCGAACGCCGGTCGCTCGGGGCGTACGGGGCGGTCGTCGCGTACGGGGCGGTCGTCGCGAAAGGCCTCACGGGCCGGTCGGTCGCTGCCGTAGGAGCGGGGGCCGGAGGGGCCGCGATCGGTGGCGGCCGGGCGGGCAGCAAACGCCGGGCGCTCACTGAATGTTGGGCGGGTGCCGAACGCGGGACGGCCACCGAAGGCAGGACGGTCGGCCCGCGCATTGGCGTCACGAGCCGGCCGATCGCTGCGGGCGGGACGCTCATCCCGGCTGCCACGGAACCCGCCGCCGCTGTAGCCACCGCCCCCGCCGTAACCACCACTGGAGCCGCCGCTGTTCCGGCTTCCCCGCGACGGTGCACTCGACGGGCGGGCCCTCGCGGGTCGGGGTGGGGCGGGCGGGGTCGTGGCCCGGACCGCGGCGACGAGCTCACGGACCTCTTCAGCCGTCGCCGGCGTCACCTCGACACCCAGGCGACGGAACATCGCGGCCGACGAGCGCTGCTGCTCCTTGCGCAGCATGCTCACCACGATGCCGTCGAGGCCGGCGCGAGCGGTGCGCCCGGAGCGGTGGATGTAGTCCTTCTCGTCCTGGGGCGGGTCGACATGGACGACCAGTTCGACGCCGTGGACGTGCACACCACGCGCTGCGACGTCGGTGGCCACAAGGGCCTTGAACGCACCGTCGGCCCACCGCTCGAGGGCCCGCTCGCGCGCGCTCTGCGTCATGCCACCGTGCATTGCGACGGCGCGGACACCGAGATCGTCGAGTGCCTCCGCTGTCCGCTCGGTGGCGAAGCGGTTCTTCACGAACACGATGGCGCGGCCGGCGGCGTCGACGAGGAACGCCAGGTCCTGGAACTTGCTGTCGTGGCGGGTCGCCACGGTGAGGTGCTTGGCTCGCTTCAGAACGGCGTCGTCATCCTCTTCCCCGTCGGGGCCGGCGATGGCGTGGTACTGCGGGTCGGTCATGTACTGCTTGACGAGCTGATCGACGTCGCCGTCGAGCGTCGCCGAGTACAGCAGTGTCTGACGGGTCGGCGCACACAGGTCCAGGAGCCACGTCACCTGGGGGGTGAAGCCCATATCGGCCATACGGTCGGCCTCGTCGATGACGATCAGCTCGACGTCGCTGAGGTCGCACTCGCCGCGGTTCACGAGGTCGGTGAGACGGCCAGGTGTGGCGACGGCGATGTCGACGCCGCGCTGGAGATCACCGATCTGGCGCATCATGGCCGCGCCGCCGAAGAAGGCGGTGACCCAGCGTCGCTGCTCACGGGCGTACGGGGTGAGGACGTCGGCCACCTGCTTGGCCAGCTCACGGGTCGGGACCAGGATCAGTGCCTTGGGGGCTCGGGGCCGGGCCTTGGTGCAACGCTGCAGCAGCGCAAGCCCGTAGGCGAGGGTCTTGCCGGAACCGGTGGGCGCCTTCGCGCACACGTCTTTGCCAGCGATGGCGTCAGGAAGGGTTGCTTCCTGGACGGGGAATGGGGACTCGATGCCATTGGCACGCAGCGCGGCTACCAGGCTCGGCTCAAGGCCGAGCGCGTCAAAAGACGACATGAAAGTTTTCTGCTTTCGGATGTGCGAGGGGGTTGGCCAGCCTCGAGCACGATTCCGGTGAGGGCAGCCACGTTCCACTTTCGGGAACCCGAGAACCCTACTCGCTCAGGTCGGGCGTTCGCGACACGCAACGGCGTGTCTTGCGTCACCCGGGGGCAGCGGTTGACGACTCAGGACGCAGGCAACGCGACCACCGGAGCGCCGGGCGGGGGGCCGGCCTGTGCAAAGCGAGCGTCTTCGGGGTCGGCAATCCATGGTGCCGAGGAGGCCCAGCCGTCGTCGTAGATCAGCTCGCGCATCGGTCGACGGCGAACCGGGCCATGACTCCCCATCGGCTTCCCGAGCGGAATGGTCGCGGCCACGGCCACGTCGTCCGGGATCTCGAGCAACGTACGCAGGTCCGCTTCGACCGCGTGATGCCACCCCGTGATGACACCGCCGTACCCGAGCGCTCGCGCCGCCAGCAGTAAGTTCTGGACTGCCGGGTACAGCGAGGCGCCCTCGTACGGGTTCGGGTCCCGGTAGCGCTGGATGCACGCCAGGACAACGACCGGCGTGGCCTCGAAGTGATCGACGAAGTGCTGCATGGTTCGGGCCATCCGCGCCTTGGGCGAGTCGCCCTCGGTCCCCGACCCGACGTCGTACCCGTCGCCCGCCCGTTTCTGCGCCCAACCGGCCCGGAACGATTCGCCGAGCAGGGCCTTAGCGTCCGCGGCCCGCGGTCCGTCGCGGAGGACGACCATCCGGAACGGCTGGCGGTTCGAGCCGGACGGCGCACGGGTGGCGGCGAAGAGGATGGCCCGAAGGTCATCGTCCGGGATCGGGTCCGGCCGGTAGCGGCGGATGGCACGGGTGGTGGCTATGGCTTCGAGAACATCCACCCGCCGATCCTCTCATCGTTCCGGTCGGGGGGTGACGACGGCCAAGCGCTCGCTCAAAGCACGATCGCGCATAGGTGCTCAACCGTCGGTAGCGTTCGGCGCATGGCAGCTAGACGCACGACGACCGCAGTGGTGAAGGAACCCACCCCCAAGCCACCGCGGCCGGTGCGCAGCGCCCGTCAGACGGCACAGATGACCGGCGACGAGACTCGCGGCCGGATCATCGCTGCGGCGCTCTCGACCCTCGCCAGCGAAGGCATCGTCGGGACCAGCGCCCGGGCCATTGCCCGAGCGGGCGACTTCAACCAGGCGCTGATCTTCTACCACTTCGGCTCCGTCGAGGGTCTGCTGATCGCCGCCGCGAAGGCCGAGGGATCGGTCCGTTCGGCCCGCTACGCGGAGAAGTTCGGTGAGTTGAGCACGCTGGCCGAGCTCGTCACGATCGCCCGGTCCGTACATCACCAGGAGCAGGAGGACGGAAGCGTCAACGTCCTCACCCAGATGCTCGCCGGATCCTCGGCCGCGCCAGAGCTGCAGCGTGGGCTACTCGAGGCGATGACGCCCTGGATGACCCTCGTGGAGCAGGCCGTCAGGCGGGTGCTCGAAGGCTCTGCGTTCGGCTCGCTCGTACCGATGTCCGACGTCGCCTTCGCCATCTCGTCGTTGTTCCTCGGGCTCGAACTGATGACCACGCTCGACCCGAACGGTGACCGGGCCACCGCCCTCTTCGACACGATCGAGCGTCTCTCCGGCGTCATCGAGACCATGATCGGCGCAACGCGCTGAACCGCTCGGCAC
>JAYTFI010000811.1:0-2004 GCA_043734485.1 Acidimicrobiales bacterium
TTGCGCAAGGCCGGGGTCCAGGTCGACGTGGTCGTGCCCGACTACGCCGGTCGCGGCGACGGCGGGACGCCGCTCGACGACCAGGTCGACGAGACGCTGGACGTCCCCGACTGGGTGGGCGGCGCCTCGGCCCGCACGGGCACCCTCGCCGGCTTCGGCACCGTCACACTGGTCGACGTACCCGGCATCGCCCGGCCACATCCGTACATGGCCCCGTACATGGCCCCGGGCGGGGAACAGGGCTGGGCCGACAACGACCGCCGGTTCATGGCCTTCTCGGCGGCCGCCGCGGCGCTGGCTCGATCGCGTGCGGCCGACGTCCTGCACATCAACGACTGGCATACCGGCCCGGCCATCGCCTTCGCCGATCGGGACATTCCGACCGTCGCCTCCATTCACAACCTCGCCTACCAGGGGGTGTGCGACGGCGGCTGGATGTCACTCTTCGGCGATCGTGCGTACGCATACGAGTGGTACGGCAGCTGCAACCCCCTGGTCGGCGCGCTCAAGCTGGCCGACCGGGTCGTGGCCGTGAGCCCGCACTACGCGGACGAGATCCGCACCCCCGAGTTCGGCTGCGGCGTGGACGGCGCGCTCCTCGACCGGGGCGACGCGCTGATCGGCATCCTGAACGGCATCGACGCCGACACCTGGGACCCGGCTGTCGATCCGTTCCTGCCGGCGCCGTTCTCGGCCGCCGACTTCCGTATGACCGACGCGCCGGGCAAGCTCGCCTGCCGTGCGGCGTTGCGGGCCGACCTCGGGCTGCGCGATGTGTACGGGCCGCTGATCGGTTTCGTCACCCGCCTCGTCGACCAGAAGGGCGTCGACATGGCCATCGATGCGGCGCAGTTCCTCGGCTCAATCGATGCGCAGCTCGTCGTGCTCGGTGCCGGCGACCCCTACCTCGCGGCCCGTCTCCGAGCACTCGAGGCGGCCCATCCCGACCGGGTGGCATTCCGCGACGCATTTGACCTATCGCTTGCCCACCGGATCTTCGCGGGCTCCGACCTGTACCTCATGCCGAGCCGCTTCGAGCCGTGCGGCCTGGCCCAGATGCAGGCAATGGCCTACGGAACGCTGCCAGTCGTCACCGATGTGGGCGGCCTGCATGACACTGTTCTCGACTCGGATGCCGACTGTGTGAAGGGCACGGGTTTCGTGAGCCCGGTCGTGAGCGCGGCGGGGGTCGTTGATGCGCTGCACCGCGCCGCGCGCGGATGGGCGTCGAAGAAACGTCGGCTGACGATGATCCGAAACGGCATGGCGGTCGACCGGTCGTGGGACGGGCCGGCGCAGCAGTACCTCGCGCTCTACCGGGCGTGCATAGCGGAACGGGAATCGGAGAAATGACGGGTCGCAGGACGGGCCGTGCACAAATGGCGGTTCGGACCACCACCCGGCACCCCCGGTCCCGCACGCGCCCGGCACTCGGACATAGTGTCCGGAGCGATGGCTAGCCCAAAGGTTCTCGTGATGGTCCTCGCCGGCGGCGAGGGGAAGCGCCTGTATCCGCTGACGGCGGACCGGACCAAACCCGCAGTCCCGTTCGGTGGCAACTACCGCCTCGTCGACTTCGTGCTGTCGAACTTCGCGAACGCGGGCTACCTGCAGATCGTCGTGCTCACGCAGTACAAGAGCCACAGTCTCGACCGCCACATCTCGGCGACATGGCGGTTCTCGACTTTGCTCGGCAACTACGTCACCCCGGTCCCGGCGCAAATGCGGCGAGGCCCGCGATGGTTCGTCGGCTCGGCTGACGCGGTCTACCAGAACTTCAATCTGATCGCCGACGAGCAGCCCGACATCGTGTGCGTGTTCGGTGCCGACCACATCTACCGGATGGACCCGCGCCAGATGGTTGAGCATCACCAGGCTGTGGGTGGTGGGCTCACCGTGGCCGGCATTCCCGTGTCGGTGAAGGAGGCCCGCGAGTTCGGCGTCATGGAGGTCGAGGGTACGAAGATCAAGGCGTTCCACGAGAAGCTCCACAACCCGCCGACC
>JAYTFI010000812.1:0-3597 GCA_043734485.1 Acidimicrobiales bacterium
GTCCATGCCCCGCAATGTCGTCGTCGTCCTCCTGGACTCGCTGAACCGCCACATGCTGGGCTCGTACGGAGGCACGGAGTTCGAGACGCCGAACCTCGACCGCTTCGCCCGTGAACGCGCTGTCCGGTTCACCAACCACGTGACCGGTTCACTGCCATGCATGCCGGCACGCCACGACATCCTCTGCGGCGCGCTCGACTTCCTGTGGAAGCCGTGGGGCTCGATCGAGGCGTGGGAGGACCCGATCACCTACCACCTACAGTCGGCCGGGGTGACGACGATGCTGGCGTCCGACCATCCGCACCTCTTCGAGAGCGGCGGCGAGAACTATCACACCGACTTCTCGGCCTGGGAGTACGTCCGCGGCAGCGAGTCCGACCCGTGGCGGACACGTCCCGACTTCAGCGCCATCGGTGCACCCAACGTGCCGATCCTCCCCGCGGCTGCCCCGGGTTGGTACATGAAGCGCCGGTACGGGTTCGACCGGCACCTGCCATACACCGAGTCGCGGACGTACTTCCGCACCGAGGACGACTTCCCCGGCCCTCGGACCATGCGGGTCGCGGCGGACTGGCTTCGTCACAGCGCACCGCACCACGAGCGCTTCATGCTGTTCGTCGACGAGTTCGATCCGCATGAGCCGTTCGACACGCCCGCGCCGTGGGCAGGGATGTATGACCCTGACTGGGACGAGGACCTGCTTATCTGGCCGCCGTATGACGTCGGCGCAATCGAGTCCGGACGGCTCACCGAACGTGAGGGCCGAAACGTGCGAGCCAACTATGGCTCAAAGTTGTCAATGATTGACCATTGGTTCGGGAGGATGCTCGATTCGCTCGATGTCGCGAACCTGTGGGACGACACGGCCGTCATCGTGTGCACCGACCACGGGCACTACCTCGGCGAGAAGCGCGACGGGCACGACCTTTGGGGCAAGCCGATGGTGATGCAGTACGAACCGCTCGGGCATACGCCGCTGCTCATTCACTGGCCCGGAGACACGCCCTTCGCGGCAGCGGGTTCGACGTGCGACGCGCTGACCACGAACGTCGATCTGTTCGCGACACTCGCCGATGTCTTCGGGGTCACGCCCGACCACCGCACGCACGGCGTGTCGATCGTGCCGCTACTCGACGGCTCTGCGAAGCATGTCCGCGAGTGGGCGCTCGGTGGCATCTTCGGCAACTGGGTGCAGGTGACGGACGGGCGAAGGAAGTATGCGCGCGGATCAAGTGGCGACGGGTTCCCGTTGTCGATGTGGTCGAACCGGCTGTCGACAATGCCGATCCACGGGCGGCCGGAGATGCGCCTCCCGCGGCCCGACGAACGCGCGGTGATCGACTTCATGCCCGGCAGTCGCGTGCCGGTGTTGCGTCAGCCGTTCGCCCCGGGCGACCGGCTGCCGTTCTGGGCCGGAAACGCGAGCGTCGACCACCACTACTGCTACGACATCGGGAACGACCCGGACGAGCAGGAGAACCGCACGGGCGGGTCGACCGAACGGGAGATGACCGAGCTCCTCCGTGAGGCGCTTCGCAGCCTGGAAGCGCCGGCCGAACAGCTCACGCGGCTGGGCATCTGAAGGGCCGGGTCCGTGGCCGAGCACACAGACGCCTGATCCGTTTCTCTCCGGAAGGCGAGGGCCATGATCGGCCGGCGGAACCGCTGTTCCCCAGGATGATCAGACCGGTGGCGGCAACCGTCGCGGCTCGCGCGGTGCCGGCCTGACCGCGTCGATCACGACGTTGGCTCGCGAGGCTTCGTGCGACCCTGGGCTCCGCCGGCGGACTGATGCGTGATCCGCCCTCGCCGGTCAGCTGTTGCGGTAGCGGCGCACCGCGACCGGTGCGAGCACGGCAGAGATGCCGAGCGCCCAGGCGATGGCGATCAGCACCTTGTTCGCCGTTGGCCC
The DNA here is from genome assembly GCA_043734485.1 of Acidimicrobiales bacterium. Taxonomy (GTDB): domain Bacteria; phylum Actinomycetota; class Acidimicrobiia; order Acidimicrobiales; family JANYDT01; genus JAYUDQ01. The sequence goes on from JAYTFI010000812.1 coordinate 1,913, forward strand.
GCCGAGCATGCAGGCGCGGACGGCGTCGGCAGTAGCACTCACCGGCTGGTGCTTCGCCCAGCCCTGCAGCCAACCCGGCATCTTTGCCGGGTCGACGAAGGCGTTCGAGGCGAACACCAGTGGGGCGAGGAGCGGGAACGCCGCGGCTTGCGCGGCCTCGCCGTTCGTGACGGACAGCCCTATCAGCGCGAAGAGCCATGCCAGCGAGAGCCCGAAGAGCACCAGCACGGCCACGCCGGCGATCACCATGAGCGCGTTGGTGTGCGTGTTGAACCCGACCAGGAACCCCACGAGCAGCATCAGCGTGATCACGAACGCGTTGCGGGTCGTGTCAGCGAGGACGCGTCCGGCCAGGACGGCCGAGCGTGCCATCGGCAGGGTTCGCAGTCGCTCGAGGAGCCCTTTGTTCTTGTCCTCGGCGAGACCGACGGCGGTGTTGATGGCCCCGAAAGCGACCGTCTGGACGAAGATGCCGGGCATCAGGTAGTCGACGTAGTTCCGGCCCGGGATGGTGATCGATCCGCCGAACACGTAGCGGAACATCAGCACGAAGATCATGGGCTGCACGAGCGCGAACACGAGCAGCTGCGGCACACGCCGTATGACGGTTAGGTTCCGCCAGACCATGGCCGCCGTGTCGCGGATGGCCCACATCGCGCCGCCATCGGGTGAGAGCGGCGCTCGGCGGGACGGCGGTGGGGCGGTCTGTGCGGGCGTTGAAGCGGTGCTCATGCGTTCACTCCGGTGAGGCTGAGGAAGACGTCGTCGAGGGACGGCTCGTGGAGATCGAGGCGTCCAACTTCGAGGCCGCCGTCGGCGAGGCGGTTGAGGACCTCGCGCACGGTGCGGGCGCCGCCGAACAGCGGAAGCGTGACGGTCGTCGGGTCGTCGACCGGCCGGACGGCGTGGAGATCAGCGAGCAGCGCGACGGCGGCCTCGGCCAGCGCGGCGTCGTGGAATCCGAGTGCGACCGTCGTCGACCCAAGACGGGATTTGAGCTCGGCTGCGGTGCCCTCGGCTGCGACGCGGCCCTTGTCGACCACGACGATGCGGTCGGCTAGGCGGTCGGCCTCTTCGAGGTACTGGGTGGTGAGCAGGACTGTGGTGCCGTCCGAGACGAGCCCGGCGATAACTTCCCAGAGCTCCTGTCGACTGGCCGGGTCGAGGCCGGTGGTCGGCTCGTCGAGCAGGAGGACCGGCGGGTGGGTGATGAGCGCAGCGGCCAGGTCGAGCCGACGGCGCATGCCCCCCGAGTAGGTGCGGGCGGGCCGGTTCGCGGCGTCACTCAGATGGAACTGGTCGAGCAGCTCACCGGCGCGTATCCCCGCGTTCGACTTGCCGATGTGGTTCAAGCGGCCGACGAGCATGAGGTTCTCCCGGCCGGTGAGGTTCTCGTCGATGGCCGCGTACTGGCCGGCGAGTCCGATGCTGCGGCGTACGAGCTGAGGCGATTTCACCACGTCATGACCGGCGACCGTGGCGAATCCGGCATCGGGCTGGAGGATCGTGGTGAGGATGCGAACCGCGGTCGTCTTCCCGGCACCGTTCGGGCCGAGGAGGCCCAGCACCGTTCCACCGGGAACCTCGAAGGACACGCCGTCGAGCGCATGCACGTCGCCGAAGTGCTTCACCAGTCCGTTCGCAACTATTGCGCTCGTGTTGCTGGTGGCGGCGGGCATGTGGTT
>JAYTFI010000813.1:0-2268 GCA_043734485.1 Acidimicrobiales bacterium
TTGTCCCCAGCGTCGTCCACAGTCTGATGGTGTGCTCCGCGCGCGCTGGGCGTTCTCCCCAGACAAATCCACAACTTTGCGTGTGGCAGCCTTCCACCGCCCATGTTCGATGCGACCGCAGCTCACTTCACGCCACCAGTCGCTCAGGTCTCGGTGCTCGCGTGTTCCTGAAGACGCTCACGCTCAAGGGATTCAAGTCCTTCGCCGAGTCGACCACGCTCGATCTCGAACCCGGCATCACCGTCGTCGTCGGCCCCAACGGCTCGGGCAAGTCGAACATCGTCGATGCCGTTGCGTGGGTGCTCGGCGCGCAGGGTGCCCGCACGATCCGCTCCAACAAGATGGAAGACGTCATCTTCGCGGGTACTTCGAAGAAGGCTGCGCTCGGTCGGGCTGAGGTGTCGCTCACCATCGACAACTCCAGCGGGCTGCTGCCAATCGAGTTCGCCGAGGTCACCATCACCCGCACGCTGTTTCGCAGCGGGGAGAGCGAGTACGCGATCAACGGCGTCGGCTGCCGATTGCTGGACATCCAGGAGCTGCTGTCCGACACCGGTGTCGGCCGTCAGCAGCATGTCATCGTCAGCCAGGGCCAACTTGCCGCGATCCTCGATTCACGACCGGAGGACCGCCGAGCGGTGATCGAGGAGGCGGCGGGCATCCTCAAGTACCGGAAGCGCCGGGAGCGGGCCCAGCGCCGGCTCGAGGCCACCGAGTCCAATTTCGTGCGCCTCGGCGACCTGCTCCGCGAGATCCGCCGTCAGCTCCGCCCGCTCGAGCGCCAGGCCGAGTCGGCCCGCAAGCATGAGGAGATGACGGTGGAGCTGCGGGCCATCCGCATGCATCTCGCCGGGCGTGAACTGGCCGGCCTACGCACGCGGTCGGAGACAGGCACCCGTGCCAAGTCGGACATGGCGGCCCGTGAGGCTGCGCTTCGAAGCGAACTGGCCCGCCTCGATACCGACGTCCTGCTGGCCGAGTCACAACTGTCGGCGATGGGTGGCGCGTCCACACCCGTCGCGGCCGACGACCCATTCTCCGGAGTCGACCTCGGCCAGGTCCTGGCCCGGGCCGAGGCTCTGTACGAGAAGGCCCGCGGGCAGCTTGCGTTCCTCGGCGAACGCCGTCGCGGCATCGAACGGGACCGCAACGCGTTCATCGATCAGGGCGTGGTCGAGTCGCTGTCGGCCGAAGCGGCACGGCTCGTCGACGAGCTCGGACGGGTCGAGAACGAGGCGACCGACCTGCCACCGCTGTTCCTCGAACTGTCCGACCAGGAGCAGACACTGGCGGAAGAGCGCGACCTGTTCCTCTCCTCCTGGGGCGCCGACGACGCTGCGGACGGCGAACGCACCGGACCCAGTTCCGCCGAGCTGCGTTCGGAAATGGGTGCTCGTCGGCAGGCGACCGAGCGCGCCGGCGCCGATGCCACCCGCCTCGATGTGCGGGCTGCGTCGGTCGGGGACCGCATCGAGCGCCTCATCCGGGAGTCGACCGCGCTCGAAGCCGAGATCGCGTCGTTGGTCGCTGTCGTCGGCGAGGGGGACGCGGTGTCGGCCGTGGCTGCGATCGCATCGGCCACGGCGGCACTCGAAGCCGCCGACGCCGATCTGGTGGCGGCTGAGGGTCGGGTGCGGTCCTGCGAGGACGATCTGCGGGCCACCGAGGGAGAGCGGCGGGCGTGGCAAGCGCGGGTCGAGGCGTTGTCTGCGGCGCTCGACGAGGCCCGGGCGAGAGCCGGCGCACAGCGTCTCGCCGGACTTGACGGGATCGTGGGAACGCTTCTCGATCTGGTCGATGTCGATGCGGGTTGGGAGGCGGCGTTCGAGGCAGCACTCGGCGAGACGATCGCCGCGGTTGTCGTCCGTGACCGTGAGGCAGCACGCGCAGCCCTCGCCCGACTGCATCAGTCCAACCTCTCGGGTGCAGTGTTCGCGTTGGGCACGGTTGCGGCGCGGGTGAGCGGCACCGGTTACGGCAACTGGTCTGCCGTGGGTGCCGGTCTCACCGGCTTCCTCGGGGCGGAGGCCGTGCGTGGTCATGTGCGAGCCGTCGACCCCGAGGTGTCGGCTGCGCTCGATGCCTTGCTGGCCGGCGCATACCGCGTTGGTGGTGGTTGGACTGACGCTCTCGACGCAGCGTTGGCGAACCCGGACTCGGTCATTGTCACGCCTGCTGGCGACCGCTTTGCGGGCACGGGTTGGCGGGCCGGCGCAGGTTCATCCGGTGCGACGGGTGTCGCCCTGGAAGCGGCACACGGGCACGCAG
>JAYTFI010000814.1:0-5177 GCA_043734485.1 Acidimicrobiales bacterium
CTATCCCGACGGGTGGGATGCTCGGTGGAGCGCTTGTCCGATGACGCTGTCGCGGTAGCTCTACCGTCGCAGTCTCACCTACACGCTCCTGCGGGGTGACCAGTCCGCGCTGCGCAATCGCGGCCTGGTCGGCTGCCTGCTCGACACCGTCCATGGAGCGGAGGTGCCCGTCGATCTCGGTGAGTACCTGATCGACGTGGCGCTCGAGCCCGCCAATCTGCGCGCCCATGACCAGCGCGGGTGGCTGAAGCTCATGCCCGCCGGCGTGGTGCCGTCGCCGAACTACTTCGGCGAGCTGCGTCGTCTTGCGCTCGACGCCGGTACGGCCGACGGCACCGCGACCGATCTGCTCTTGGCGCTGACGCAACGCCTGGAGTGCGCGACTTCGCGCCGACCTGTTGCTCATCGAGGCGCGCACGGGCATCACGAGCACGAACACGCTCATCCTCTCCGAGCTGGCGGACGCGGTGTTCGCGTTCTTCCTCGACCTCCCGGAGCAGCTCGGGATCGAGGTGACCCGAGCGGCGACGCGCGACCCGCTGGCGCGGGCCCTGCTGGCATCGCTTCTGCTGAAGCTCGCAACCGCGGAGCGCGCCATCGGCAACGGCACCGAGGCGGTGCCCCGGCGGAGGAGGCCGTGACGTTGTTCCGGGAGCTGGCGGCTGCGAACCCGGCGTTCCGCAACGATCTCGCCGGTTCGCTCAACAACCTCGGCGACTCGTACAGGGCCCAGTACTCCCGTCCAGCTCCCAATCAGCCGTAACCAGGGTCCAGGCCCCTACAAGCTCATCCAACGACCATTCATCGCGCATCACCCGACGTGCATACCCACGCGATGTCTGTTAGTTGCAGCGGGTCACTGCCGATCGTTCCCGGGCATAGCTGGTTGCGGGGTCGACGCGAACACGGAATTGCGCTGACCCAACGACTACCAGGACCCACCCAACGGCACTAAACGGCGGCCTCGGCGAAGCCTCGCGTCGTTGACCTTGTTCCGGGGTTGACTCATCATAGGGGAATGCCGCGCTTCGGTTGCTTGCTAGGTTTCGTTAAGCGATCTGAAGGGAGAGTGGCGTGAGGGTGTTGCGTTTTTCTTCGATCGTGCTCGGAGCGGTTGTTATCGGTGCCGCCGGGCTGGTCATGACTTCCTCGTCCCTGCCGGCGCAGACGACCGACGATCCGGTGTTGCTGCGAGAGCTGGCTCAGCGTGTCGCCGGCGACGGTGCTGGTTCGCGGGTGGTGTTGCTGCCCGGGCGCCTGCCTGATGTGACGCCGGGCTTGAGCGTGCCTGCCGGGTGGCGGCTCATTGGATCGATCAGCCGCACTGTTGCTGCCCCTTCGGGAGCCGTTGTACCCGCGTCGGTTGGGACGGTGGTCACGGCCGTCACGGTGTACTTCGACGCGCCAGGCAGCGCGGCCGATGCGGTTAACGCGTTGAGTTCTGCGCTGGTGGCTTCGGGCTGGCGTGTGACCGCCGTCAACCGGGCCGGGTCGAGCGGCGGATTCGTCATACCGGCCGCGACCACGTCGGCGTACGCCCTGCTCTGCGCCGGCGACGCGACCGCGATGCTCAACGCGGTGAGCGCCGAGGGGTCAACCGAGCCGGCGCGTGTGAGCGCCAACCTCGTTACCCTACCGACCGGGTCGGTGTCGAGCCTGTGCGGGCCCAGCGGCGTCGTGCCGGTGACCACGTTTCCTTCGTATCCAGCGGTGTACTTGGCGATGCCCCGACTGACGCTTCCAACCGCAGTGCAAGTCGTGTCGAGCAGCGGCAATGGCGGTTCGCAATTCACTGCTTCTTCGGCCTTAACGGTTGACAAGGCTCCCGTCGTCGCCGAACTCGACCGTCAGTTCGGCGCCCAGTTGATCGCGGCCGGCTGGCGTCGCGTTGGCGGTGCGGTCGATGCCTCTCTCGCGGTTGGTGTGTGGCGCAAGTCGGTCGACGGCAACGAGGTACAGGCCGTCGTGTCGGCGGTGAACGCTCTTGGCGGCGACGGGCGCCGTGACTTGTCGCTCGTCGTTTCGATCGCGGCGGCGACTACTACGTCGCAGAACGGCGCCTTCGCGGGGAGCGTGAACACCTTGCCTGTCGGCGTACCGGCACCTGTCTTGGTGCCGCCGCCGGTACTGTCGGTGGCCCCTCCGACAGCCGCTCGGGCGGTCGCGTCACCGGTGAATTCCGTCGCCGGCCCGGCCCCCACCACCATGCTCGGGCGCGCTTCGGCGGCCAGCGCCGCTCCTGGGTTCCAGCTGGCGCCGACCGAGTCCTCTACGAACCCTGCCAAGAAACCGAAGACGACCAAGACGGCGGCGCGCCGGGAACAGTGAACCGCACGGGTCCGGCCGTCTCAACAACCTGGCATCCACGACGACGTCAGCGCCGACGCGCCAAGGGCCACAGGATGAGTCACGCTCGTCGAGATCGAACGACCGCGACGAAGTCGGCCCGACCAGCCGTCATCAGGCGCTTCTGGGGAATCCGCGATCGACAGTTGGCGACGTCAAAGCGTTGACGGTCGACGCGAGTTCGTCTTCGACCGATGTCAGAGTTTCCCTGGCCCAATCGACATATTCGAAGAAGTCTTCCAGGCCCGCTCGTGCGAACGTACTTTGGGGAGTGTGCGAGATGACCTTCTTTTCGGTCGTACCGAGGATCGGGTCGATACCGCCAGGTAGACGCGGGACGTCCCGGCCGTGGTGACGGCGGAGAGGACGGGTTTGAACGGAGCCCCGCGCTCCGCGAGCACGTCACCGAGACGAATGAGATACGGCGCTTCGGTGCTCAGGCCGCGCAGAATATGCCGTGTATCAGGTATGCGCGAGCATTGAACTCCCGATCCACCGCGACGAGGAGTAGCAGTGAGGCTAAGAGCGTGACCAAGTCAGTCGACGACATGTTCGCCGAGGCGGACGCCGAGGAGGCGGCAGATCTCGCGGAGGCCGAGCGCGACGCTGCGGCGACGGGTAAAGAACCGTTCACGTACGCCCGGCTCGAGGAGCTTCTGGGGGCGGAGCCGCCCGAAACCGAGAAGCTGTTGCGGCTCCAGTACTATGTTCGCTACTCGGAGATGCGGACGATCGCCGAGCTGGCCGACAAGCTCCGCGAGTCCGCGCGCTGGGACTGAGCAACGCCCATGCAACTCGAGGGGCGCCCGCTGACTGGAACCAGGTCGACATCCGCTGGATGTTCGGGGTCGAGCACAAGTAGTTGACGCATTTCTCCGTCATGAAGTCGAACTCCTCGGCGGCCATCGCGATCAGCTCCTTGGTCGAGGCGACGTGATCCTTCGCGAACATCTTGAAGCCCCAGGAGCGGAGCGCGGCCTGGAACGAAGCGATCATGAGGAGGTGGCGGCCGAGCGTCGACGGTTTGATCGCGCCGATCTTCTTGAACTCGTCGGTCGTCAGCGTGTCGAGCTGATCGAGCGAGCTGATCGCGGCGACCGCGCCGTCGGTGTGCCGGCTTGGATCTTCGCAACGATGTCGTACGTGTCGATCGCGCTCGCGGCGTAGACCCACGCGACGAGCATCTTCGCGTACCCACCCGCGATCAGGCCCCGCTTGTGGAGCTTCTCCGCCTGCTCGGCGGACTTCTGGGCGTGGTTGGCCATCGCCAGGAGGCGAGAGGGCAGGCGGCCCGCTTGCTGAAGCTGGACCAGCGAGGCCTGTTGGTCAGCAGCATGTACGCCTCATGTACGTTGGCGACCTCGATCGCCTTGCGCCCCTGGACTTCGCGAGCGCGACGAGGTCGACGTCGTGAACGGTCGCCTCGCATTTCGACCACCGCATGGCGATCGGGTAGCCGAGCATGGGTTTGCCCTTGTCGATCGAGCCGGCGAACTTCTCGAGGATCCCGGAGACGGGGCCGATCGCGCCGTCGGGATTGATGATGCCGGTCATTGTAACCCTCGGATCGATTTTCTCGCCGGTCATGGTCGCGAGGAACCCGCCGGCGATACGCTGACTGCTGTGCGAATACCACGCTGGGTGTCGTGGGCGAGGAGGGCAAGAAGGCGGTTGTTAGCTCGTGAAAGCGGCGAGCCCAAGTCGGCCACGAATCTTGGTTTGTCGTCGAGGGTCGAAAGAGAATTCTGTCCTGAATGCGGGCTTGCTCGAGTCTCCGAGCTCATTTGCGTACGCTGTAACGCGTTCCTCGACGGTCCGTCCACGACTGAGGAACGCGTGAAGGCGTTGTTCCCGGATATCGACTTCCCAGTGCGGTATAGGCCGGAGTTCGGTCGACGCGAGGTCGCCGCGAACCCGGCGACACGAAGCGAGGCGTTGGCCATTCTGGCGGAGGATCCGGACTGGACTGTTCGACAGGCCGTCGCGAGCAATCCCTCGGTTTCGACAGAGACACTCGGTCGCCTGTCGAGAGATCCGACCGCGCCGGTTCGGGCCGCTGTGGCCGCGAGCGCACGAACTCCGAGAGTTGCTCTTGAGCAACTTGCGGGCGATGACGACGCGAGCGTACGTGGCGCGGTCGCGTCGGAGGAGATGGCGACGCCAGCGATGCTGGATGACGCTCTCGACCCCCACGACGCACCGACTCGTGCCATCGTCGCCCGCCATAGAAACACGTCGTCCGGCACGGTCGACCAGCTGTCGAAAGACGAGGACGCGTCGGTGCGGGCCGCCATCGCGGGACGAGCCGATCTTGGCAGCGAGCTACGTGCGTTGTTGGTGCACGATCAAGACCCTGCAGTTCGAACTGCCGTCGCGGCGCGACGCGATCTCGCCGCGGCCGAGCGGGCCAGGCTCCGCGACGATCCAGTTGCGTCAGTGCGCGCCGTGCTCGCAGGGAACCCGACGTCACCGACCGAGATCCTGGGCGATCTGGCGACAGACCCGGACACATCGGTTCGGGCTGCCGTGGCTGTGAATCCGGCCTCTCCCATCCCGTGGGCGATGACGACCACGCCGCGGGGAGGGCTGTCGGGCGACCAGTGGTAGCACTCGTTGGCCTCACCGTCATCGCCGTCCAGTCGGAAGTTCGCGTGCACAATTCCCCTTCACCTACGAGCCCGACGCCGGGCGCGAGTCTGCGATCGTATCGAATCCCATTCGCCGCGAGAGGGCGCCGTACCACCGCGGGCTTACGTCGCAGGAAGTACGCGCCGGCACGTCGAACTGCGACGTAACCGCTCGGCCTCGACGGCGTCGCGGTAGTCGACGAT
>JAYTFI010000815.1:0-1625 GCA_043734485.1 Acidimicrobiales bacterium
AAGCGCTTGCAGTTCGACGCGGTCCAGAGGTTCATCAGCTCCTTGGAGGTCCCGTAGCCGTTGAACTTGTCCTCGTTGGCGTCGAGCCACGCCACCCCCTCCTCGAAGGTCGTGGTGTCGAGCATCGGCTTCAGCTCGTCGTGCATCAGGTAGTAGCGGAAGCCGGCGAGCGAGGTCACGTTGACGATGGAGCCACCCCTCGGCATGAGGGGTATCAGCTGCTCGGTCAGGTGTCGGTGGCCGAAGAAGTTCACCAGCATGGTGACGGTCTCCCTCCCGCGGCCTCCGGCCAGCCCGGCGACGTTGAACAGGCTGTGGACCGGCCCACCGATCTGCCCGACGGCTGCGTCGATTGACGCCTTGTCGCTGAGATCGGTCTGGATGAACTTCCACGGACCGGGATCGACGGGGTTCCGATCCAGGGCGAAGATCTCGGCGTCGAGATCCGCGAGGTACTTGATCGTTGCGTTCCCCATGCCGGATGCTGCGCCGGTGACGACGACACGCTTTTCCTTGTAGCTCAGGAGATCGAGAAAGCTCATTTGTCCATTGCTCCCATATCGTGTGAATCGGATCGAATCGAACCTGCTGTCGGGACTGTTGTGCGGGCTCAGTCCCTGAATTGGAAGCCGTGCTCCTCGGAGCGCGTCGAGTTCGAGCGCAGAAACGTGCACGGCTCGTCGAACGTCTTCCAGGAGTGGAACGCGCCGAGGATGATGGCCGTGTCGCCCGGATGCAGCCGCACCGACCGATCGTCGGCCGCGAGCTCGATGTCACCCTTGAGGATGTGATCGATGTCGATGGTCTGGGTCCGATGGAACTGCATCTCGCAGTTCGGCCCGAGGACGGCATGCGACCAGTTGAAATTTAGCGTCCCCTTGCCGGTGCGCTCGAGCACCTGATCGAGCAGCGTCTCATCAGTGGCCCATAGTCGACTGATGAGCGCCTCACCGTTCGCGAGGGCAGCGTCGTGCGACGCCACGATCTGACTCGTGCCGGTGAGCAGGTCGCCGTCGGCCGATGACTGCATGTAGCTGTGGAGGCTCAGCTCTTCGTCGCTCTGGAAGAACGACTTGCCGTTGGCACCAGCGGCAAGGATTACCCGACGCACCGCGCTCCTTCACGTCGGCACGTGCGGTGGTTGTCAGCGTGCGTCATACCTGATCGCCTTCAGTTCGGTGTACTCCATGAAGCCCCATTCCCCGAATTCACGGCCGAGGCCGCTCTGCTTGTAACCGCCGTACGGCATCTCCCATGTGCTGCTCCCGGCACCGTTCACCGCGATCGATCCGGTGCGTATCGCACTTGCGACGCGCAGGCCGCGCCCGAGGTCGCCTGACCACACGGCGCCGCTGAGCCCGTAGATGGAGTCGTTGGCGAGCCGGATCGCCTCCTGCTCGTCCTTGAATCGTTGGACGAGCACCACCGGTCCGAAGATCTCCTCCTGGAAGATGCGCATGTCAGCGGTCGTGTCGGCGAAGATCGTGGGCTCCATGTAGTAGCCGACGTCGAGACCGGCCGGACGTCCGCCACCCGTCACGAGGCGGGCGCCCTGCTCCACACCGGAGTCGATGTACCCCTTGACCCGGTTCCACTGGGCTTCGTTCACCAGCGGACCCATCTCG
>JAYTFI010000816.1:0-2475 GCA_043734485.1 Acidimicrobiales bacterium
AACGCATCGAAGGCTCGCAGGAAGGCTTCGGGATCGGCCGCCAGCCTCGCCGCGGTCTCGACGCTCAGGCGGATGTCCTCGAAGTGAGCCTCTTGCAGATGTTCGTTCATGCTGTCCTTTCGAAATGCGCGATAGGTCGATCGGATCATTCGCGCTTAAGAGCAGACAAGTCAAGACTCAATACTACATAATAGAAATGAAAATATCGTCAAGAGTGTTGTTAAAGTTCACAAACGATTCGCTATTCATCACCGGATTCAGGGATCAGCAACGCGACCAAGCCAGCTACCTGGTCGCTCGCTGAAGCCAGCTGGAGCATGAGCTGCTTGCGAAATCGTTCTGCCCGCAGATATGTGGTGCCCGGGGCCGGACTCGAACCGGCACGCCCTCACGAGCGGCGGATTTTGAGTCCGCTGCGTCTGCCATTTCGCCACCCGGGCAGGGAAAGCGTCTGAAGCGTAGCCCGCCACGACTTTCTTACCGATCGCTTGAACGTTCGACACAACGTGTTCGTACTTAGCTCATCGCCTTCTCACCTCCGCAAACGTAGATTCCGCCGAGCGAGCCACGTTGTGCTCGCTTGACGACCCCTCCTCCCCTTAAGGAACTGCCGCCATGCGACCCAACACGTTCACGAACCACGTCCTGAAGTCCCTGCTGACGGCCGGTGCGCTCGCTGCAGTCATCGTTGCGCCAGTGTTGTCGCCAGGTCCCGCGTCGGGGGCCACCGCTACGGCGAAGGCAGGTGCGAAGTGCACCACGGTTGGGGCCAAGAGTGGGACTTTGGTCTGCACCACGAGGTCCGGGAAGCGCGTCTGGGCCAAGGCCTTGAGCCCGACGACCGTGGCCGGCGCATCCGCAGCCACGACCATCGCTGTTGCAGCAACGGCCACGTCGACTGGCGGGATCGACGGCACTTGGAAGCCGACGTCCGCATCCGAGGTTGGCTACCGGGCCAAGGAAGTCCTTTTCGGCCAGAGCGCCGAGGGCGTCGGGCGGACCAATGGCGTCACCGGCTCGGTCACCATCGCCGGAACGAAGGCCACCGCGGCCTCGCTCACGATCGATGTGACGACCCTGAAGAGCGATCAGGGCCGGCGGGACAACCAGGTCCAGACCCGGATCCTCGAAACCTCGACCCACCCCACGGCGACGCTCAAACTGAAGTCGCCGGTCGATTTCGGCAAGGTCCCGGCGGACAAGGAGACAATCACGGCAAAGGCGTCGGTGGAGCTCACGCTGCGAGGCGTCAGCAAGACCACTGAGGTCACACTGAACGCCCGCAGAAGCGGCGCCAACATCGAGGTGCAGGGTACGATCCCGGTCACCTGGGCGGACTACTCGATCCCGGACCCATCCGGTGGTCCGGCCCAGGTCGAGCCCAACGGCGTCATCGAGTTCCTCGTCGTCCTCGCGAAGTAGCTGGACTCCGTCCGTGCTTCGATCTCGAAAGTGACCTCACGTGAGCAACGACAAACCGGAGAAGACGAAGCGGCGCAAGTGGCGGTGGATAGCCGGTTTCGTCGTGTTCGCCGCCCTATTCGGCGCAGTCGGCATCCCGTACATCTACATCCACTTCATCAACAATCCCGCACCCAAACTGAGCTTCGAGCAGCGCGACAAGGAACTGGCCGCGGCCGCCGCAACTGCGGCAAGCTCCGACATTTCCGCCGCAGTGGTGGCGAGCACGGACATCACCGCCGCTTCGACGTCGGCGGCAGCCGCGAGCACCGATAGCGTCGACGGAACTTGGAACATCGTGTCCCCGAGCACGGCCGGCTACCGGGTCAAGGAGGTCCTCAACGGCCAGAGCACGGAGGCGGTCGGGCGGACATCCGGCGTCGAAGGGACCGTCACCATCAGCGGAACGTCGGTCGCCGCCGTCGATCTCAGCGTCGACATGACCACATTGGCCAGCAACGAGTCACGCCGCGACGACGCGTTCCGGGGCCGCATCATGAACACGGAGGAGTTCCCAGTTGCACTCTTCAGCCTTACCGAACCGATCGTGCTCGGCACCATCCCCGATGTCGGGGCCACAGCGACGGCCACGGCGAAGGGCACGTTGACGATGCACGGAGTCGAGAAGGCGGTCGAGGTGGCCGTCACAGCTCGCCGGAGCGCGTCGACGATCGAGGTACTTGGGACGATCCCCATCGCGTTTGCGGACTACGGCGTCGCCAACCCCTCGATCGGTTTCGTGAAGACGGCGGACACCGGCGTCATCGAGTTCCTCCTGACCCTGGGCAAGTCCTGACCGCTTCTGCCTCCGGCACCCGACGCAACCCCGCGGTAGACGCGCCGTAGATTCGATGTCGTGGAAGTCTCCGAGGCCCGCGCCATCCTCGGCCTCGCCGCAGATGCCGGTTCCGACGAGGCGAGGGCGACGTTTCGGCGGCTCCTGCATGAAGCCCACCCCGACCGGAACGATTCCCGAGATGCCGCCGACCGGACCCGGGCGATCGTGCTCGCCTA
>JAYTFI010000817.1:0-4395 GCA_043734485.1 Acidimicrobiales bacterium
TGCCCTGTATGTCTCGGCCTGCCGGGCTCGCTGCCAGTGATCAACGAGACGGCCGTCGACTACGCCATGCGCATCGGGGCTGCGCTGCACTGCACGATCCAGCCGAGCATCTTTCACCGGAAGAACTACTTCTACCCGGACATGCCGAAGGACTATCAGGTCAGCCAGTACGACGCACCCATCAACATCGACGGCCATCTCGACCTCCCCGACGGCACCCGCATCGGCGTCGAGCGAGCCCACATGGAGGAGGACACCGGCAAGTCGACGCACGTCGGTGGGTCCGGGCGCATCCAGGGCGCCGACTACTCATTGGTTGACTACAACCGTTCGGGTGTGCCGCTTGTGGAGATCGTGTCGCGGCCCGACCTCCGCAATGCTGAACAGGCGAAGGCCTACGCAGCGGAGCTGCGCTCGATCCTCGTCGCCACTGGCGCATCCGACGGCAAGATGGAAGAGGGGTCGATGCGTGTCGACGCGAACGTGTCGGTGCGCAAACCCGGCGACCCGCTCGGCACGCGCTGCGAGATCAAGAACCTCAACTCCTTGCGTTCGCTCCAGCGTGCCATCGACTACGAGGCGAACCGCCAGATCGACCTCATCGAGGCGGGCGAGCGCATCGTGCAGGAGACGCGCCACTGGAGCGAGGTCGACGGCCGCACTTCGTCGATGCGCTCGAAGGAAGAGGCGAACGACTACCGGTACTTCCCTGAGCCGGATCTCTTGCCGCTCGATCCCTCAGACGAGTGGATCGCCGCGATCCGGACCGGTCTGAAGCCGATGCCGGCCGACCGCCGTCTTGCGCTGAGCTTGGCGACGGGTGGTGAGCTGGCGCCGAACCACGATGCGCTCATCACGGTCGTCGATCAGGGCCTCGATGCGCTCGTGCTCGCTGCAGTGGCCGCAGGTGCTGACCCGCGACGGGCCATCAACCGCGCCGCCAATGAGGTAGCGGCGTCCGGCTCGTCGGCCGCTGAGGGGCTCGACGTTGCGCAGTTCGCCGCCCTGCTGAAGCTCGAGGCCGAAGGGAAGCTCACACCCACGCAGGCCAAGACGGTGCTGTCGGAGATGCTGGCGAATGGTGGCGACCCCGCGGCAATCGCCGCCGCGCACGGGTTCGAGGCCATGGACATCGGCGCAGCCTCGTCGCTTGTGGACCGGCTGATCGCCGCGCACCCGGCCGAGTTCGAGCGGCTAAAGGGCGGTGACGCCAAGGTCACCGGGTTCTTCGTCGGACAGGCCATGAAGATCTCCGGGGGCAAGGCCGACGGCCGCGAGATCACCGCGCTGCTGCGGGCTCGGGCGGGTCTCTGACGGCTCGTTTGGCGGGAGGAGTCAGCGTTCGTTGACTTCGGGCAATGTCACCGATCGTTGACGTATCCGTAATGTAGGCGTACGCTGATATTATGCAGGCGCGGACCGCTCGGGAGGTAGGAGCCCTTGTACGCAATCGTCGCCATGGGCTCGGCTGGACGCAGGCCCGCCTTGCCGGGGAGGCGGGCGTGACGCGGGCGTGGGTGGTCGCCCTCGAAGCCGGGAAGCCGAGTATCGAGTTCGCGCTCGTGTTGCGTACCCTCGCCGCCCTGGACCTGGTGGCCGACGTGATCGACGCTCCGGTCGCGCATGGCGGCCTCGATCTCGATGAGTTGCTCGAATGACTGCTCCAACGCATCTGGAGATCTCGATGGGTGGGCAATTTGTCGGGATCCTTGACGGCGCCGATCGCCGGAACCTGCGCATCGTCTACGACGACGAGTGGTCCAAGAACGAGGCATCGACGCCGCTGTCGGTCTCGATGCCGCTGACCGGTCGGGAGCATTCGGGCCAAAAGGTCGCCAACTACCTCTGGGGCTTGCTACCGGACAACGACCGTGTGCTGGCCCGGTGGGGGGCGGCATATCAGTGCTCGGCCACCGACGTCTTCGGACTTCTCCGAGGGGTGGGTTCCGATGTCGCCGGCGCAGCCCGGTACCTGAGGCCCGAGGAGAGCGCGGACGAATCGGTTGAGGGCGTCATCGAAGTGCTCGGCGAGGCGGATGTCGCTGCCCTGCTGCGCGAAGTGCGGTCGGACACGTCGGCCTGGAACCCGCGGGCCCGGGGGCGTTGGAGCCTCGCCGGTGCCCAGGCCAAGATCGCCCTTGCGTACGACGACGAAGCGAAGACGTGGGGCGTACCCTCGGGCGCTCGGGCGACGACGCACATCCTCAAACCTGCGGTCGCGGGTCTCACTGATCACGATCTCAACGAGCACCTCTGCCTCCGCGCCGCCGGCAGTCTCGGGTTGCGCGTAGCGGATACAAGGATCCAGAACTTTGGGGGCGAGCGGGCTCTGGTGGTGACGCGTTACGACCGGGTTCGCCGAAAAGGAGTGGTGGTCCGCGTGCATCAAGAGGACTGCTGCCAGGCGTTGGGCATCCACCCGGAGCGCAAGTACCAAACGGAGGGCGGGCCGAGCGTCCAAGACATCGCCCGCCTCCTCCGGGAGGTCGAGGTCACCCCGGCAGATGCGGATGTGGACATGCTCCTACGAGCAGTCGCGTTCAACTGGCTCGTCCTCGGTACCGATGCGCACGCGAAGAACTTCTCGATCCTGCTTTCTGGTCGGCAGGTCCGCCTCGCTCCGCTCTACGACGTCGCCTCGGCCGCTACCTACGGCGTGCATCCGAAGAAGCTGAGGATGGCCCAGAAGATCGGTGGCGAGTACTGCCCGGCATCCGTCGGCGCCCGCGATTGGGAACGACTTGCGATTGCGGCTCGCGTCGACCCCGAGCGGCTCCTCGCCGCGATCCGGGACATGGCGGCCCGGTTGCCGGACGCCATCGCGACGGCACTGGAGTCCATGGCGCCGACGGCGGAAGAGCACGTCGCGGCCGGCCGGCTTCTCGATGCCCTCGCACCATGGATCGACCGTTGCCGCGCGACGCTCGCAGGCTGACCCGCGAGTGGCGGAACACGGCGGCTATCGGCCGTCTCTCATCACCCTCCCACCTGTTCCTCGGCCAGACTGTCGCCCGTGCCTACCTGCCACATCCATCCAGACCGCGAGACCGGTCGATCGTGCACTCGCTGCGGGCGCCCAGCGTGTCCGTCCTGCCTTCATGACGCAGCCGTCGGCGCGCACTGCACGTCCTGCGTAGTCGCCGCCCGGGGCCCGGCCAGCCAGCAGCTGAAGCGCAAGGTCCGCACGGTCACCGCGACGCTGTTCCCGGTCACGAAGGCGCTCATTGCCATCAATGCCGTCGTCTTCGTCCTTTCGCAGGCCAAGGTCAAGGCGTTCGACAACGCGCATCTCGGGATTGCGGCGTACTTCATCCAGCATGGCGAGTGGTGGCGGATCGTCACGTCAGGCTTCGCGCACGTCAACATCATCCATATCGGATTCAACATGTACGCGCTGTACGCGCTGGGGCAGACGATGGAGCGCCAGCTCGGCTCGGGCCGCTTCCTGGCGGTCTACGCGGTGTCGCTGCTGGGCGGCAGCCTCGGGGCCATCCTGTTCGAGCCCAACGCTCTCGCGGTCGGCGCGTCCGGTGCCGTGTTCGGCCTCTTCGGTGCGATGGCAATGGCGATGCGCCAGCGCGGGATGTCGGTGATGAAGAGCCCGCTCGGGCCGACGCTGCTGATCAACTTCGTGCTCACGTTCGCAATCCCGGGCATCGCCATCGGTGGCCACATAGGCGGGTTCATCTTCGGTGGGCTGGCCGGTGGTGCGCTGCTGCACCCGGGGCGGGTCGGCGACAACAAGGTGCAGGACGCGGCCGTGCTCGCCGGTATGGGCGTGCTCGCCGTCGTTGCGACCCTGTACTTCGCCAAGCACGGGTTGAACGGCGGGCGCGGCCTGTGGCCGCGCAATTCGTGAGCCTCCGCAACTCGTGAGCCTCCGCACGCCATGATCGACCAGCAGCTCAAGCGCTCGCTCGGCCAGATGATGCACGCGGTCCAGGTGGTCGGCGCAACGGATGGCGCGGACCCCCACCTCTACTGCTCACACTGGGTCATGCAGGTCAGCTTCGAAGAGCCGATCGTGATGGCCTCGGTGTCCCCGAAGCACGATACATATGCACACATAGCATCGACCGGTCGGTTCAGCGTTTCCGTGCTTGCTGCCGACCAGATCGCACAAGGCCAGTACTTCTCGTACCCGGGGCGGCGCTTCCACAACGTCGCCGAGGAGTACGTCGAGGACTGGGACGGTCTGCCAGTTGTCGCCAACGCGATCGCGTGGCTGCGCTGCGAAGTCGAGGAACGCCTCACGATGCACGACCACGAGCTGTTCTTCGCCCGGGTCACCGCCACACGCGAGGGTCGGCTCAAGGACCCGCCGCTGCTCTACTCGTCGCGGCTCGGCTGGCGCTCCGCCGGCGGCGCGGCCCGAGAGCCCGGAGTCAGCATCCG
>JAYTFI010000818.1:0-5248 GCA_043734485.1 Acidimicrobiales bacterium
GAAACCGGGTCCGGTTCCGCAGACGGCATAGCCCCGGCCGGCACTGGCGAAACGTCGAGCGACAGACATGAGATCGTTCGAGTCGACATCGGCTACAGCCGCGACGGTGGCTGGTGAGAACGGCTCGACGGCTCGTCGAAGGAGCTCCATCCCGTTCGTGTTCTCGGCGACGAATCGGTGATCGAAAGGCTTTCGGTGAGGATGACGTTGATGAGGATGGCGGGGTCGTGACCCGGTCGGGGCTGGAGATGTTGATGCGCTCGCTTCGCGAGGTCGGCCGCCGAGGATCGATGACGAGCAGCTGCATGCCGCGATCGAGCTGCTCGCCAATCCATTTGCCCGGATGACCGCAGGCCGTGCCTAGGACGACAACACGTCCTCGACACCGCCTACGCCACCCAACCCCACCGGTCCGAAAACCACCCAGCGGACCCCGCATCCCCGAAACAGCATGGATCAACCAACCCCAGGAGACCGACCAAAACCAGACCACCAACTGAGCACCCGGTGTCTCACCAACCTGGACACGTTCCGTATCGCCAAGTTGGGTCACAATGGGCGAGCTGCAACGCGATGCGGCTCGAGCAGGGCTGCGGCTGGTCACGATCGGAGGAAGCGTCTTGTCCCGCAACACCGCGCCATCGCCGTGCTGAGAGAGCGCAGGACAGCTGCGACCTGCGGGAAGCCCCTCATCGACGATCCCCGTCGCCGCCGACGCGTCATCCCCACGGCGCCATGAGCAGGCGCACGCGGAGCTCAGCGGGTGGGGCCGGCCCGAACCGTGCGTCGAAGGACGGTTCGCGTCGACAGGAGCGTCGACAGGAGCGTCGCCAAGAGCCGGAGTCCCCCAGCTCCCCGAGCCTGCAGGAGCTCGTCGGCAATCAGGCTTTCATGCGCATCATCGACCCCACCCGTGCGGCCCGCCACCGCGCCGGGGTCGCCGGCTCGGACCTCCTCCCGGCGCAAGGGGCCGTGCATCGCAAGCCGGCGGACAAGGCGCAGACCGACCCGCCGTCGCGACCGGCGCAGGGGATGGGGAGCGAACGCGGCGTGAGCTTCGCGTTCTTCTTCACCGGCGGGTCCTTCGGCACGGCCGCGCAGGGATACGTGGCCGCGTACTACCCCAGCCACATCCGCCACGAGGCCCGCAGCTTCGAAGAGGTGTTCCGGTTCCTCTCCGTGGAGGTGCCGAAGATGCAGGCCGCGGCCGGCGATCGGCCCGTCCATGTCGACGAGATCATCCTCGTGTCCCATGCCAATGCCGCCGGCGGTATGAAGATCGCGCTCACCGACGAGAAGCCGGCGGACAAGTTCTCCCCGGCGCATGTGGCCGCGCTCCAGCAGCGGGCCATTAAAGGCGGGGAGAAGAAGTTCATGAAGACCCGGGCCAAGGCGCTTGGCGGCATCGACGCGCAGACGCGCATCGTCGTGCGCGGGTGCGAGCTCGGCAAGGGCTCAAGCGAGCCGCTCGACGCGCTGGCGCTGCTGTTCGGCGGTCGGCCTGTCGTGATGGCGCCTCGGGCATTCCAGGGCTTCTCGCTCGAGCCGATCGGCCCGCTGCATCGCCTGAAGACGCCCGAGCAGGCATTCGACTGGCTGGTGGGCGCCGGCTACATCCAGCCCTTCGCCGCCGACATCACGCCCGCCGACAAGCGGACGTACATGAGGACGCACTTCCGCAGCGGCGTGCCCAGCGAGTTCTTCCTGGTCGGCGAAGAGGACTACAAGCACTTCAAGGAGATGTCGCAGCGCGACAAGCTCGGGGAGAAGAGCGAGAAGAGCGAGAACAATCCGGACGGCGTCAAGACCCGCGACGAGGATCCCACGAACATCTACGAGGGTCGCGCCACCGGAGCACCCAACGCGCACTGGGCGGTTGAGCATCGGGCCGGATCCCACGACACCGAGCTCGCACTCCCTCGGGCCGAGCTCGTGGCCCGCGCCGAGGCACTGGTGCGGACCTACAAGCCCACCGATGCCGCCATGCTGCTGCGGCTCTGGGAGGCCTGGCAGTTCAACGAGACCGAGAACAAGGGCACGCGCGTCGACCAGGACGAGCGGCACAACGTCGTCGGGAAGCGCCCCGAGGTGTTCGACGAGGAGACCATCTGGCGGGCGAAGCGCGACCTCGTCACCCGCCCGGACGCGCGCCAGGACCAGTTCCTCCAGAACCCCGCAAAGTACGGCGAGACCACCGCTGGCGCAGACGACTTCACCCACTCGGAGAGCGTGACAGGACTCGTGGATCCGGCGGTGGCCCCACAGCCTGGGGGGCAGGCCAAGAAGGCTCGCAACCTCCCGTTCGATGCCGCCTCCACGTTCGTCATCGGCTTCGGCGACGTGACCGGGCAGGGCGCGTTCGGGCGCGGCGAGCTGCCGGAGACGCACACCGGCGATGCCGAGCTCGACGCCGCGATGGCCGCCGTCCGCTTCGTCGTACTGATGCTGCGGGCCGGGCTGACGCTGGCGGAGCTGAAGGACACGCAGCGACAGTGGGAGAGCGTGGGGCAGGTGATCGACCGGGTGCTCGTGTGGGCCGGCAAGAACGGCTTCCCGACGAAGGACATCATCGCCGGCCGGTCACGGGTCGCGCAGCGCATCAACGCCTACGAGGCCACCCTGCGCTCCCGCAAGAGCGAGGAGAAGGTCAAGCTCCCGCACCCCGAGGCGGGGCTGTACGACGAGGAGGCCAAGGCCCTCGGCGTCCAGCTGCAGAAGAACGCCGAGCTGCTCACCAAGCTAAAGGACTGGGACGTGCGCTACGGCGTGCGCGCAGCATCGGTGGCCCTCGCCGTCGCGGACCTCGAGACGGAGGTCCGCGGGGCCAACGCGGTGCGCACCGCGATCGGTCTGTGGGCGGTGTGGGGTGAGTACCAGACGCTCGAGGAGCGCTTCGAGGCCGCCCGCCAGAAAGGATTGATTCCTGCATCGGCGACGATCGCGAAGTTCACGGCGCACGTCGGATCGGTGGTCTCGGAGTCCGTCTCGCTCACCGTGCGAGGGCTGACTGCGCTCGCGTCGTTGCAGGCGAACGCGTTCAAGGCCGCAGGGGCGGTCGAGCTCGCCGAGGTCTGGGCGGGCCGCGTGTCGACGCTCAAGAACATCGGGACGTGGTTGGGGAAGTGGGTCGCGGGCGGTGCCGGTGTCCTGCAGATCGTCGCCGGTGCCCTCGACTTCGTGAGCGCCTGGGAGTCCGGCGATCAGCGCGCCGAGCGGGCCGCCATCCACTCGATCGCGCAGGGCTCCGTATCGTTGGCCGGCGCCGCGTTCGGCGTGGAAGCCGGCACCACCGTCGCAGTCTCGGGCAGCCTCATCATCATCTGGGCCACGATCGAGGCGATCGCCATGGCGGCCGACAACATCAAGGGCTTCGAGAAGCTGCAGAAGCTCGACCGGGTGCGCGCCATGCTCCACAACGCGGGCGGCCTGGTCCCGTGGGGCAAGCGCATGGCCGGCGTGTCCGACGCTTGGACCGCGCTCGAGGCCGAGGACCCGGCGCGGGCCACCGAGCTGCAGGATGACTTCCTCGCCCGTGCCCGCGAGCCGTACGCCATCGTGCTGAAGGGCCTGCTCGGCATCAGCACCGCCATCCGCGACCCGGAGCTCCCGCTCACGCTGACGGGCGAGGAGCACTCCGCGATTGCTCGCCTGGAGCCCTACGAGTACCGGGATGCGGTCGAGTTCAGCCCCGGCGACATGCAGGAGATCTCCGAGATCGCGGTCGTACTGTTCGGTGCGCTGCGTCGTTCTGGGTCGGACGCGATCAAGACCTACGGGCCGCCGCTCCGGGAGAAGTGAATGGCGCTCCCGTCGGGGCGAAACGTGGTCGTCATCTCCGATGCGTTGCATCGTCGGGCGTCCTCATCGGCTGTCGCTCGCGCTGGGCGCCTGTGGCGGCCGCTCGTCACCGGAACCGGCGCGCACCACCGCCGACGAGCGCCACCGCTGCGACGCGCGTCACGGCCGTCCGCTCGTGCGACGGTGCGGACTCGCTCGACTTCACTGTGCCTGGAGGCACGCGTCGTCGCGCAGCTCGACGACGGGGGTGCCATCGGCGATGGCCGATCTGCGGCGCATTCAGTTGACGAACGGGTTCGCGAGCGCCGCGTGCTATCAGCTCGCCCACCGCATCGGCCGCGCCGCTGGCCGGAGGTTCGGAGCACGCGCCTTCGACCTGGCAGCACCGAGTGCGCGTCCGGGTACTACCACGGCGTGGTGGAGGCGGTCATGGAGTCGATGGGCGCCGAGCACGCCACGGCGCCATTTGGCAGTCACCAGACGTCAGGAGTTGCATTGCGTGGACTTATCCGCAGGTTTTTTCTCTTTGATACGCACAGTGCCACTGGTTGTCAGGAGTTCGACACCGGCATTAGCACCGGGCTGTCCGTTGGTATTGGTGCCGGGAGTGTCAGGAGTTGCATTGCGTGTCAGCCACTTTGCGTGGTTCGCTTGCCTGGTGCCGCCAGCCCCGACCGACGACAAGACACCACAGCAGAGCTTTACGCCCCGGGACGGAACGGTAACCGTCGTACCCGCAGACGGTCCTCGTCGAACACGACCACCGCACCCGCCTCCAGATCGACCGCCACCGCATCGAGGTTCAACAAGATCAACGCGGCAACTTCCGACGCCCGACGATGATCCTGACGGCGAAGCAACACAACCGACGGTGCCGAGGCATTCGACAGCGCGAGGAGCTCCCCGAAATCCGTGTCACCCGAGACCACGATTGACCCTGCGCCACCGCGACTTCCATGATCAAACGATCGGAAGCCTCACTCAACGCGAGGTCCCGCACGTGCACAACGTCATGACCAGCAAGACCAAGAAACGTCGCGAGGTGGGGTGGCTGGTTCTGATGGAGGAGAAACCTCACGCCGGTCGGCGAAGCGGCAATTCGCGTTCTTGCACCGCCAATGCCGCGTAATGCAACGCTTCCGAAATGTCCGCCGCCTCGAGATCAGGATGCTCGGCGAGAATCTCCTCGTTCGTCATGCCGTCCGCGACCATCGCAACGACCGACGCAACCGGGAAACGCAACGAACGAATGCACGGCACACCGCCCATCCGTTCCGGGTCGACCGTGATCCGCTCGAAGGTCATGTCACAAGCCTAGGTCGAGCAAGTTGGCTGGATCGAGCGACCGTGGACACGAAGGCGACGTGCGAACCGCGCCCGGCACCGGCGGGACCAACCGCAGCAGCTCCTCGGCGCCAGCAGTGGGGCGAGCGACGGCGGGTCGAGGTAC
>JAYTFI010000819.1:0-2882 GCA_043734485.1 Acidimicrobiales bacterium
GACGTCGTCGACATCGTCATCATCGAATACCTGCGGAATGTAGGTGCGCATATCGGTTGTCGAACGGATCCAAAGCTTCGTCAACGCCGAAGGGGTCGCGACCGAGTCGATGACGGCACCTCGTGGCGCCTCGGCATGCACAACGGCCATCTGCCGCGCGACCGCCTGGACCGCAACGTCGACCATCGCTCGGTCTTGATCGTCGGCGGACCGCACGAGTGTCGACAGTCGACGCTCCGCCGGCATGCGGCGCATCTTGACCGCATGATCGAGGAGCGTCCCTTCGCTATCGCGGATCTCAATGACGCCGTCGTACACGTCAGGGGCGAATCGCCGGTTCTGCTCGATCTCGCGTTGGCATACACCGAGCCGGAGCTCGGGAGTCGAAAGGTCGACGAACTCGAAACGGACCGGCCGTTTCACCTTGTATGCCCAGCCATCCTGGAACACCACCGTGGAGATGTGGGTCTGGGCCCGCTGGATGGGCCCGTCCCGCGGGTCAAGCGCGGCACACAGCACCTCAACAGAACGATCCATGAAACGCAACTCCTCCGGTGGGTTCCCGGCTCCGATACTGAGAGTGCAGCGTCCCCCCGACAAGTGCGCGACGGAAGAGGACAAGGTCCCAAACCGCTGGATTCTGGGCTGCGCTCGCTGGACGAACATCCCCCGGTTCCGGGGGCCCCTTCTTTTGTGCGCAACTTGCGACTTTCGGCCCTAGGCCGAGGCGGGCACGCCGCCCATCATGGAGGAGAGCCGGAACCACCGGGGACGAAAGAGGTCGTGCAATGCATGTGACTGTGGGAGACAGGATCGTCATCCGCAACCATCGGCTCGGTGAGCAGGACAGGAGCGGAATCGTGTTGAGCGTCGAGGGTGATCACGGCGCGCCCCCTTACCGCATGCGCTGGGACGACGACCATGAGAGCGTCTTTGTCCCGAGCGGCGATGCCACCGTCGAGCACCTGCCCGCCGTGCGCTGACCCGAGGCGTGTGGCGTATCCCGACAGCCAGGAGGAACCGATGAAGGCACTGCAGCTCACCGCTTGGAAGCACGACCCGGAGATGCGCGAGGTCGCTGACCCCGAGCCTGGTCCTGGTCAGGTCGTGGTGCGCATCGGCGGCGCCGGAGCCTGCCACTCCGACCTCCACCTGATGCACGACTTCGACGCCGGCGCGCTGCCGTGGGGGCCGCCGTTCACGCTCGGCCACGAAAACGCGGGCTGGGTCGACGCGATGGGCGCGGGGGTCACCGGTTTCGAGATCGGCCAGCCCGTCGCCGTCTACGGACCCTGGGGCTGCGGCCGGTGCGGTCGTTGCCGTCTCGGCATGGAGAACTACTGCGAGCGCCAGGCCGAGATGGGGGCGGCAGGCGGCGGGCTCGGCCTCGACGGGGGCATGGCGCCGCGGATGCTCGTGCCGAACGCCCGCCACCTCGTGCCGCTCGGCGATCTCGACCCGGTGCAGGCGGCACCGCTCACCGACGCCGGTCTCACGCCGTACCACGCCATCAAGCGGTCGCTCCCGCTGCTCGGGGCCGGGTCGTGCGCGGTGGTGATCGGCGCAGGAGGGCTCGGACACATGGCCGTGCAGCTCCTCAGCGTATTGTGCCCCGCCACGGTGATCGCCGTCGACCAGCGCGCGAGCGCCCTGCGCGCCGCCACAGACGCCGGCGCGACGCACGCCGTCAGCTCGGGGTCAGAGGCCGCAGCGACGATACGCGAGCTCACGAAGGGGCGCGGCGCGGATCTCGTCCTCGACGTCGTCGGCGTCGATGCCACGCTGGCACTCGGCGCCGCCGTGGTGCGTCAACTCGGCCACCTCACCCTGGTCGGCATCGGCGGGGGCTCCCTTGCCGTCAGCTTCTTCGGGGTCCCCTACGAAGCATCGGTCGCGACGACCTACTGGGGAACGATCCCCGAACTGATGGAAGTCGTCACGCTGGCGCAGAAGGGCGACATCCGGGCGAACGTGCGGACGTTCCCGCTCGAGCGCGCCATCGATGCGTACGAAGCGATGCGCACCGGGCAGCTCGACGGCCGCGCCGTCATCGTGCCCTGACCACGTCCCACGAAGCCTGCACCTACAACCGTTCTGGAAAGAGCCGCCATGATCGAACCCCTCACCGCCACAGGTCTTCCGGAGCTCCTCGAAGTCCGCGCCGAGCCGTGCGTCTCGCTCGTGTTGCGCACCGATCACGGGCCCACCGGCGCGGAAGCAGCCAAGCTCCAGCTGAAGAACCTCCTCGCCAGTGCACGAGACGAGGTCTCGGCGCAGCTACGTCCGCACCAGACCGATGCGCTGCTGCAACCGGCAGAGGACATCCTCGAGGACGAGAAGTTCTGGCACAACGTTGCCGACGGGCTCGCGATCTACCTTGCTCCCGGCTTCACATTGGTGCGACGCGTCCCCGGCGAGGTGCAGGACATCAGCCTTGTGGCCGACCGCTTCGCCGTCGCACCGATCCTGCATGCCGTCATTCCCGACGTCGCGTTCCACGTCCTGGCCATCAGCCGCAACCACACGCACGTATTCACCGGCGAGCGGTTCACCCTGACCGCCACGAAGGTGCCGCACCTGCCGGACAGCCTCGACGACGCGCTCTGGTACGAGTCGCACGACAACCTGCTCAACCACCATGGCGGGTCGCACATCGGATCGGGCGGGCGCACCTCCACGACGCACGGTACGACCTCCGCGAGCGATGAGCGCAAGGAGCAGTTCGACCGCTATTTCCGCAAGGTCGACGACGCCGTCGTCGCCGCACTGTCCGCATCCGGTGCACCGCTCGTGATCGCCGCGATCGAACGCGAGATCGCCGGGTACATTGCGCTCAGCCGCTACCGCAACATCTTGGCGCCGGGGATCGAGGGCAGCCCGGA
>JAYTFI010000820.1:0-5062 GCA_043734485.1 Acidimicrobiales bacterium
CGTCGCGAGCATGGCGAGCACCTCGCCTTCGTCGATCTGCGAGACCGCAGCGGCCTGCTGCAGTGCGTCGTCGACGGTGCCGCGGATCTGCGCAACGAATACGTCGTGCGCATCAGCGGCACCGTCCGCGCCCGCCTCGCAGGCACGGCCAACGCGGATCTGGCCACCGGCGAGATCGAGGTGGGGGACTGCACGGTCGAGGTGCTGAACGCGGCCGAGCCGCCGATGTTCCCCCTCATCGACCGAGACGGCACAAACATTGACGAGAACCTGCGCCTCAAGCACCGCTACCTCGACCTGCGCCGTGAGCGCATGCAGCGCAACCTGCGTCTGCGCTCGAAGGTGAACGCGGCCATCCGCACGTCGATGGACGCGCAGGGCTTCACCGAGGTCGAGACGCCGATGCTGATGCCGTCTACGCCCGAAGGTGCGCGCGAGTTCGTCGTGCCCTCGCGCCTGTCGCCCGGCAGCTTCTACGCACTGCCGCAGAGTCCGCAGCTGTTCAAGCAGCTGCTGATGGTTGCTGGCACCGATCGCTACTACCAGGTCGCACGTTGTATGCGCGATGAAGATCTGCGCGCAGATCGTCAGTTCGAATTCACCCAGCTGGACGCAGAGATGAGCTTCGTCACGCAGGACGATGTGGTGGAGTGCATCTCCGAAGCTGTGCTGGCGGCCACCGAAGCCGTCACCGGATCGCGGCCCGTCGAGGTGATCCCGCAGATGACCTGGACGCAGGCGATGGAGGAGTACGGCTCCGACAAGCCCGACGTGCGCTTCGACGTGAAGCTCGTCGAGCTCACGCCGATCTTCGCGGCGACCGAGGCGAAGGTGTTCCAGTCGGCCTGCGTGAAGGGTCTGCGGCTGCCGGGCGGTGCGTCGCTGACACGCGGCCGCATCGACAACCTCACCGACCTCGTGAAGCAGTGGGGGGCCAAGGGGCTGGCCTGGTTCAAGGTGAAGGACGGCGACGCCGGCCTTGAGGTCGAAGGGCCGGTGGCCAAGTTCATGTCCGCCGACGAGCTGGCCGCGGTGCTCGCAGCGATGAGCGCCGAGTCGGGCGACATCCTGTTCTTCCAGTCGGGCGACCGCGACCCGGTTCGGACCGTGCTCGGCGGGCTGCGCTTGGAACTGGCCCGCCCGCCGGTGAACGAGGGTGGCTTCAGTTTCCTATGGATCGTCGACTTCCCGATGTTCCACGGAACGTCCGAGGCCGGCAATCCGAGCCCGGCCCATCATCCCTTCACGCACCCGCACGTGGAGGACATGGACAAGCTCGAAACCGATCCTTTTGCCGTGCGCTCGCAGGCCTACGACCTCACGCTCAACGGCTGGGAGCTCGGCTCGGGATCGATCCGGATCCACAAGCCAGAGCTGCAGCAGCGCATCTTCTCGCTGCTCGGCATCTCGGCCGAAGAGGCGCAGAAGCGCTTCGGGTTCTTCCTCAACCCGTTCAAGTACGGCGCCCCGCCCCACGGCGGCTTCGCCTTCGGCATCGACCGGCTCACGGCGCTACTGGCCGGCGAGGAGAACATCCGCGAGGTCATCGCGTTCCCGAAGACGCAGTCGGGCCTCGACCCGATGACGGGCTCGCCGACACCGATCGTGGAGAAGCATCTCACCGAGCTCGGGCTGCGGACACTTCCGCCCAAGGGCTGAGGGTGGCTATGGACACGGCCCGTCTGGCCGATCAGATCACGTTCGTACTGGAGGTCGACCGCCTGAAGACCATCCTGCGCCAGACCCCGATCGGTGACGACTCACGGCAGGAGAACACGGCCGAGCATTCGTGGCATCTCGCGCTGGCGGCCATCGTGCTGGCCGAGCACGCGAACGAACCGGTCGATGTCGGCCGCGTCGTCGAGATGCTGCTCGTGCACGACCTCGTCGAGATCGATGCCGGCGACACGTTCGTGTATGCGGCCATGGACGAGGCCGGTCGGGCCGATCAAGAAGCTCGCGAGCAGCTCGCGGCCGAGAGGATCTTCGGGATGCTGCCATCCGACCAGGGCACGCGCCTGCGGGCCGTGTGGGACGAGTTCGAGTGCAAGTCGTCGCCGGAGGCCCGCTTCGCGAAGGCAGTCGACCGGCTGCAGCCGATGCTTCTGAACCGGCTGGCGGGCGGCGGCTCGTGGAGCAAGCACGCGATCACCGCGGATCGCACCCACCACCTCATCGCCACGACGATGCCCGACGGGTCGGCCATCCTCGCCGCCTTTGCCCACGAGTTGATCGACGATGCCGTCGCCGAAGGGCTGCTGCTGCCCGCAGTCGAGGTATTCCTGCTGCCTGACTCGATTCCTGACTCAATTCCCGACTAGTTCAGTCGGGTTTCACGGAACTTCGGATAAGGTGGGGGTATGACCCCCGCTGGAACGTCCGCTTCCTCGCCTTCGGCCGAGTCGGCCGAGTCGGCGGTGCCCAAGGCGCCGTCGGCGAACGAGGGCGTCAAGCGCGAGAGCCATCACCTTCGTGGCGCGCTGAAGGCTGAGCTGACCGACGGCACGAGCGGCTTCTCGGGCGGCGGCCAGAACCTCCTCAAGTTCCACGGCATCTACCAGCAGGACGATCGCGATTCACGGCGGGCGTTGGCCTCGAAGCGGAAGGAGCTCGACTACTCCTGCATGGTGCGGGCATCCGTTCCCGGCGGCGCGCTCACCGGCGCGCAGTGGCTGGCCATGGACGCGCTCGCCGACGAGGTGGCCGACGGCACGCTGCGGGCCACGACCAGGGGCGGCGTGCAGTGGCACTTCGTGCAGAAAGGTGGTGTGCAGCCGCTGCTGCGCAGTCTGAACGAACGCCTTGTCACCACACTTGGCGCTTGCGGCGACGTCGTCCGCAACGTGGCTACGTGCCCGGCTCACCACGTCGATCAGCGCCAGGACATCCTGAAGTCCACCGCCGACGCGTTGGCCAAGCACTTCCGTCCTCGTACGCGCGCCTACTACGAGGTGTGGCTCGACGGGCAGCAGGCGGTCACCGCCGAACCCGCCGGCCCGGACCCGGAGGAGCCCCTCTACGGCGACGTGTACCTGCCCCGCAAGTTCAAGTTCGGCATCGCCTGGCCGGGCGACAACTGCGTCGACATCTACACCCACGACTGCGGGCTGATCCCGCTCAACCAGGATGGTTCGGTCCCCACGGGTGGTGTCACCGAGGGCTTCGTCGTGCTCGTCGGCGGCGGCCTGGGCATGAGCTACGCCGACCCGGATACGTTCCCCCGTCTCAGCGAGACGCTGTGCTGGGTGCCGACCACCGAGCTGATGCAGGTCGCTGAGGCGATCGTGATCGTGCAGCGCGACAACGGCGATCGCAGCAACCGCAAGCGGGCCCGCCTGAAGTACGTGATCGAGGATCACGGCCTCGCGTGGTTCCGTGCGAAGGTCGAGGAGGTTCTCGGCCGTGCGCTCGCCGACGCGCCGCAGATCCCGGTGTGGGACGACGCCTGCGACCACCTGGGCTGGTCGGCGCAGCCCGACGGCAGGTGGACACTCGGGATGCCCGTCCCGGCAGGCCGCATCGCCGACGGCGCGACGCATTCGAAGGACACGACGTCGACGGCCCGCCGCCGTTCCGCCATCCGTGCCGTCATCGAGCAGCACGGTGCCAATGTGCGGCTCACGCCTCGCCAGGACCTCCTCCTCACCGACCTCGACCCGGCCGACCGACTCGCTATCGAGGTGCTGCTGCGCGAGCACGGCGTGCTGCTGGCCGAGGAGCTCGGCGTGGTCGAGCGGGCGGCGATGGCATGCCCGGCGCTGCCCACGTGCGGGCAGGCGCTCACCGAGTCCGAGCGGG
The DNA here is from genome assembly GCA_043734485.1 of Acidimicrobiales bacterium. Lineage (GTDB taxonomy): Bacteria > Actinomycetota > Acidimicrobiia > Acidimicrobiales > JANYDT01 > JAYUDQ01. The sequence continues at coordinate 3,799 of JAYTFI010000820.1, forward strand.
TGCTGCCGTCCGTCGTCGACACCATCAACCGGGCGCGAGCGAAGGCCGGCACCACCGAGCTACCAATCCACCTTCGTATGACCGGCTGCCCACACGGGTGCGCCCGCCCGTACACGGCCGAGCTCGGCATCGTCGGAAGAACGAAGTCCACATACGATCTCTACGTCGGTGGGTCGGTGGCCGGGTCGCGCCTCGGTGAGCGGCTCGCAGTGGGCATCAAGCTGGCGTCGCTGGAAGAGCACCTCACCGCAATGCTCGAGCGCCATGTCGTCGAGTCGCTGCCAGGTGAGGGGTTCGGTGACTTCTGCAGCCGCCTCGGTGCGGACAAGCTCGGCTCGGGTCTTGTCGGCATCAAGCGTGAACCAGGCCGCGGTGATGCGGATGCCGAGGCCGCCACCGACGGCACCGACTCCGTTCCCGAGTGACCGTCCATCTCGTCGGTGCGGGACCGGGTGATCCGGAGCTCCTCACCGTCCGTGCCGCCGCACTATTGGCTCGCGCTGATGTCGTCGTCTACGACGCGCTGCTCGATGCCTCGCTGCTCGACCTGGCCCCGGCCGGTGCCGAGCGGATCGACGTCGGCAAGCGCCGCGGCCAGCCGGTGCCGCAGGACGGCATCAACGAGCTGCTCGTCAGCCTCGGTCGCTCGCACACGTGTGTCGTCCGCTTGAAGGGCGGCGACCCGTTCGTGTTCGGACGCGGGGGTGAAGAAGCGCTCGCACTGCAGGCCGCCGGCATCGCGTTCACCGTCGTTCCCGGCGTCACGAGCGCCGTGGCCGTGCCTGCCGCAGCGGGAATACCCATCACCCATCGCGGGCTGGCGGCTGCCTTTACGGTGGTGACCGGACACCGTGACCCGACCGGCAACGACGACACCGACTGGGATGCGCTGGCCCGAGTCGGCGGCACGATTGTCATTCTCATGGGCGTCGCCCACCGCGACGAGATTGCCGCCCGGCTCATCGCCGCGGGCCGGTCAGGGGCCACACCGGTTGCCGCCATCAGGTGGGGAACCACCACCGAGCAGCACGTCGTGCGCACGACGCTCGATGCGCTCGGCACGACGTCGGTCGAGTCGCCGGCCACGATTGTGATCGGCGCGGTTGCCGCGCTGGACCTGCTGGCGGTGCCCGGCGTGTAGGGGGGCTGCTTCGGGGTTCGCGCCCGGTTGACGGATCAGGCGGAGTGCTAGCGCTTTCGCTCCGCCCGGCGAGAATCCGAAACCCGGAGACGCAAACACGCCGCCCGGCGAGAATGCGAGCGG
>JAYTFI010000821.1:0-16940 GCA_043734485.1 Acidimicrobiales bacterium
CCGCCAGGCCGACGTACCCGTAGGCGCGCAGATCATTCCGCAGAAGCGCGGTACGGCGCCCGGCCTGGTCTGTCCGGTGGGCGAAAAGGTCATTTACGCTGTGCCCGGCGTCCCTTACGAAATGACCGAGATGATGGAGCGCGCGATCATCCCCGACCTCGTCGCCCGCTCCGGCGAGGTGGCTACGATCCGTTCGCGGGTGTTGCGCACGTGGGGCATTGCCGAGTCCGCGCTCGACGAGCGGGTCACGCCGAGGCTCGATGCGCTCGACCTACCGGGTGCTCCGCCGGCCACGATCGCGTTCCTCGCCAGCGGCATCGAGGGCATCAAGGTCCGCGTGACGGCGAAGGCGCCGAGCGAGGCAGCGGCCATTTCCGTTCTCGACGCCGAGGAGGCAGAGCTGCGGGCGATCCTGGGCGATCTCGTGTTCGGCGTGGATGAGGAGACGATGGAGGTCGCCGTCTCGAAGCTGCTGCTCGAACGGGGAGCGACGCTTGCGGTCGCGGAGTCCGTGACGGGCGGTCTTGTCGCGTCCCGGCTCGTCGCCGTGGCCGGTGCCAGCACGTGGTTCCGCGGTGCCATCGTGAGCTACGCGTCCGAGGTGAAGTTCGACCTGCTCGGTGTGCCGCAGGGTCCGGTTGTCTCAGCGGACGCGGCAATCGCCATGGCCCGGGGGGTCGCCCTGCGGCTCGGTTCCGACGTGGGTCTCGCCATCACCGGGGTGGCAGGCCCGGACCCGCAAGACGGGCAGCCGGTCGGCACGGTGTTCTTCGGCCTATGGGCGAGCGAACGCATCTTCGCCGGCGGTGTCGAACACGCCGAACAGGCGATGATGCCGGGCGACCGGGAGCGCATCAGGCAGTTCTCGGCCATCAGCTCGCTCGACATGCTGCGCCGCCGCCTACGGGCCTGACAAGCGGCGGCCGGCGAGGCCGGTTCAGCGTTCGCGCTTGCTCAGCGCCTTCGAGATGGCAATGCCACCGAGGACGAGCGCGGCCACGACGATGCCCATCTTCACGATGAAGAACAGGGCACGTACGAGACGCAGGATCACCCAGATGGCGAGCAGCACTGCGACGACCCCGCCGATCCCAACAGCGAGGCGGGACGACTGCGCATCACGTTCGCTTGGGCGGACCATGGGTGGCAGCGTACAACTCGACCGGAGCTACCCGGCCGGTGGAGTGGTCGTTGGCGAAGGCATCACCGCAACGGTAGAGGTGGTCAGTGCCAGCGGCGTCAGCGAAACGGTCGATGACGCAGTTCCGACCGCACCCGGACAGGAACGAGCAACCCGACCCGCGATCCGCCTTCCCACGGCGGACAGCGGATCGATGGCGGCGGCCCACCCGTTCCCGTCGAGTTGATGCGGATAGAGGCGATGGCCGACGAGGTGGGCACCCTCGAACTGGAGTTGCAGAACCCCGGAGTCAGCCGTAGCGCCGGTGCGCGGGTCCCAGATGAAGTTGCCGAGTGAGTAGGCGACCAGGCCTTCACCGCCGGAAATCGGATCGGTGACGATCGGCTGGAGGATGTGCGGGTGGGCGCCGAGCACGGCGGTTGCCCCGGCCGCCCGGAGCAACGCGCCGAGTCGACGCTGGATGGTTGACGGGCACGGGTCGCCCTCGATGCCCCAATGCATCACCACCAACACCACGTCATGCGTGACCCGCGCCGCACGCACTGCGTTGAGGAGGTTGTCCGAGTGGGCGTCGATCACGTGTTTGCCGGCGGAGACGATCCCGGCCCGGCTGCCGGTGGCCGGCCAACCGCCATCGGGGATGATCTGGCTCCCGGCCAGCACGGCGACTCGGACATCGTTGATCACGAACTCTGCGGGTTGCAGGGCTGCGGCCAGATCGGCACCTGCGCCGACCGGTTCGACACCGGCGGCACGGAGGTTGTCGATGGTTTCGATGAGCGCCTGCGGTCCGAAGTCGAGGGCGTGGTTGTTGGCCAGCGAGCCCACATCGACGCCTGCGACCTCCAGGCGTTCCGGGAGGGAGAGGTCGCTCCTGAAGGTGTACGTCTTTGTCTCGGCGCGGCCACTGGAGGCGACTGCGGTCTCGACGTTGACGATGGCGAGGTCGGCCTCCGACAGCCGAGGGCGGATCCGGGCGAAGGGATCGGTGGTGGGCGCGATTCGCCGGGTGAGGAGGGTGTCGCCGCCGAACAGGATCGTCCAGTGGGCGTCCTTCGTGGGCTGTTCGGTGGCCAAGAGGTTGGTCGTCGGGATGGCGGGACCGATGGGCGCGGTGGTGGGTGTAGCGGGAAACCCGACGGTCACTGGGGAGCCGGTCGGTGTGGTCGGTGTGATCGGTGTGGTCGGTGTGATCAGTGTCGTCGTCTGGGCCGCCGACGGCGTGCACGATGCGATCGCAAGAGCAGCGAACAGGAAGACGGCACGATCTTTCACAGAACCGAAAGCAGGGCAGGTTGCGCTCCTGGCCCGCCTGCGGTCACGCACCGCGTCAACCTAGCGACGCAAAGGAGCTGAGCTGGGGCATTCAGCGGCGCCCAGTTCCTGTGTTCCGATCGGCAAACAACTTGTCACGAACGTCTGTTCGTGTACGATGCGAACAACACGGTTGTCGTTCCACCGATCGCGCATTTCTCACGGACCGCACCGCTCACTGTCACACCCCCTCCGTAGAGTCCTCACCAACGGACTTTCCCCTCAGCAAACGCATCGCTCAGCAAACGCATCGCAACCCGGCCACACCGCAAACCCCGCAACCCACCCGATCGAAGGAGACGCAGATGGAACGTGAGAAGGCATTGGAGATGGCCCTCGGCCAGATCGAGAAGCAGTTCGGCAAAGGCTCGATAATGCGCATGGGCGAGAACACGCACATGACCATCGAGGCGATCTCGACGGGAGCGCTCGCACTCGACCTCGCGCTCGGTATCGGCGGCCTGCCCCGTGGTCGCGTCACGGAGATCTACGGCCCCGAGTCGTCGGGCAAGTCCACGCTCGCCATGCACGTCGTGGCCGAAGCACAGCGCAACGGCGGTGTGTGCGCCTACATCGACGCCGAGCACGCCATGGATCCGGTCTATGCGAAGGCCATCGGCGTCGACATCGACCAGTTGCTCATCTCCCAGCCCGACACTGGCGAGCAGGCCCTCGAGATCTGCGACATGTTGGTGCGCTCGGGTGCGCTCGACGTCGTGGTCATCGACTCGGTGGCGGCCCTCACGCCGAAGGCCGAGATCGAGGGCGACATGGGCGACTCCCATGTCGGGCTGCAGGCCCGCCTCATGAGCCAGGCGCTGCGCAAGCTCACCGGCAGCATCAGCCGCACGAACACCATCGTGATCTTCATCAACCAGTTGCGGGAGAAGATCGGGGTCATGTTCGGCTCACCCGAGACGACGCCCGGTGGCAAGGCCCTGAAGTTCTATGCCTCGGTCCGGCTCGACATCCGCCGGATCGAGTCCATCAAGGACGGCACCGATGTGGTGGGCAACCGCACCCGTGTCAAGGTGGTGAAGAACAAGGTGGCACCACCGTTCAAGCAGGCCGAGTTCGACATCACCTACGGCAAGGGCATCAGCCGCGAGGGCTCACTGCTCGATGTCGGCGTCGAGTGTGCGGTCGTGAAGAAGTCGGGTGCCTGGTACACGTACGAGGGCGAGCAGCTCGGCCAGGGCCGGGAGAACGCGAAGAACTTCCTCTCCGAGAACCCTGAGTTGATGATGGAGATGTCCGACAAGGTCCGCCAGAAGCTCGGCATCATCCCGGTCGAGGGCGACGCACTGAGCGATCTCGACGACGAGCCCATCTCGCTCGACTGATCGGCCTGCCGGCTGATCGGCCCACCGGCTTACAGAGGCGCAGCTGACGGGATGACCCGGCGGGATGTGCGCCGGACTCAAGCCGACGGCTTGGAGGGCCGATGCAACCAACGTGGTGGCAGACGTAGCCGCACCAGCTGTTACAGCGTTCTGACAGCCGGTGCGGCTCGTTCCCGCCCTTTGGGGCTTCATGCTGGCTCGAGCAAGAGATCCCGCAGGCGCTGTGGCATGGCCGGGTCGAGTCCGCCGCCGACTAGGTACTGCTCGGCGCCGCCGTATGTCGTGCGTAGTGCCGCCCGAGCGCGCAGGAGAGCGGAGCGGCACACGCCGATGATCGGCACTGTCGAGGAGACATCGACCCCGTTCGCCTCGAGGCCCGATCGCAGCGCCTCTACCCGGTACGGCGTCCGGTACAGGTTGGTGAGGAGGAAGTCATCGGCGATGTCATCGTCGTCCACGCCGAGCAGTTCAAGCAGCAGGGCGGTCGAAAGCCCGGTCCGGTCTTTGCCCCCGGTGCAGTGGTACATCGCCGGAAGGCGATCAGCGCCGGCCAGGCTCGCTACCACCGTGGCGAACATCGGCTGGCCGTGGGTCAGCATGAGCAGGTAGTTCTCGTCCCAGAAGTCGGCCGGCGGCACCGGACGCTTCCCAGCCAGGATGTCGCGCACGATGTCGACCATTGACGCATCGCCTGCGACGTCGCCGGTCGGGCAGCGGATCACCTCGATCGGTGGATCGATCGGCAGTTTGCTGGGCTGGCGCTCGACCTCCGAGTCCAGCCGAAAGTCGTGGATAGCACGCAGGCCGAGGGCGCTGATGATGGCAAGGTCGGCGTCGGTCAGCTCGTGCAGATGATCCGATCGGTAGACGAGCCCGGCGCGGATCCGACGTCCCTGGGCGCCGAGAAGCCCGCCGATGTCGCGGAAGTTGTACGCGCCTTCGAGGCGGACGCGCCGATCGACGATTCCCGGCCGAGGGAGATCGACGTCGGCGATTCCCTGATCGAGAGCGAACTGGCGGAGTTCTTCGGGCGACACGGTCGGCGAGCTTCGCACAGCCTGCGCAGCCCGGGCAGCCGCTGTCGTGCGATCGCTGGGCGCGCACGTGCGCAACTGCCGGGTGTAACCCGGCGGCCAGTGAAGTCCCGGGGGTGGCGCGTTTCGTCGTGGGCCTCCTAGCCTTCCCGGACCATGTCGCCCACGGATCCCACCGCCACGCCTGCGCACGCAGCGGCACACGGCACAAGTGAAGTTGCCTACGACCCGGCCGTGCTCATCGCCCGAGTGCGAGCCGAGCTGGTGGGCATGGAGCGCGAGGCTGAGGTGTTGTCGGTGGCGCTCTCTACGGGCCGCCATGTCGTGCTCGAAGGCCCGCCAGGCACGGGCAAGTCGACGTTGCTGCGGACCATAGCTGATGCCGCTCATGTACGGCTCAGCTTCGTGGAAGGCAACGCCGAGCTGACCCCGAGCCGGCTGGTCGGCTACCACGATCCGGCACTCGTCCTGAGCGGCGGCTACCGCGACGACGCCTTCGTGCCCGGTCCGCTGGCCGAGGCCGTCCGGGACGGCGGCCTCCTCTACCTCGAAGAGCTGAACCGCATCCCTGAGGAGAGCCTCAACGTCCTCATCACCGCCCTCGCCGAGGGCGAGCTCCATATCCCCCGCTTCGGTCGCATCCCGGCCGATCCCCGTTTCCGCCTGATCGCGGCCATGAACCCCTTCGACGCCGTCGGCACGGCCCGTATCGGCCAGGCCATCTACGACCGCATGTGCCGCATTGCCGTGACGTATCAGGACGAGGCCCATGAGCGGGTCATCGTGGCCACGGTCACCGGCCAGGCCGATGCCGCCGATGCCACAGCCGCAGATGCTGCACAAGAAGACAATGCCGTGGCCAGTGCGGACATCGAGATCGCCGTCTCCCTCGTCCGCGCCACCAGAGCGCATGACGACATTCGGGTCGGATCGAGTGTCCGCGGGGCCATCGACATGACTCTTCTCGCCCGCGGGCTGCGGGCGCTGCGTCCAGAAGCAGCGGGCGCCGGGCACGAATCGGCTGAACGCCAGGTGTACCTCGACGCCGCCCTTGCCGCGCTCTCCGGGCGCATCCGCCTGGACGAGATCTGCGAGCGCCCACCCGAGGAGATCATCATCGAGCTCCTCGACGAGGTGCTGCGCGCACGGCGGAAACGGGACGATCCGTCGAGTGAGCCGGAGGATGATCCGGGAAAAGGTGAGCGCCCCGACTCATCGCTCCACCAGGAGCAGAGCCGGGGCCGAATCCTGACCGGGGATGACGCCCGCAAGGCCGTGCAGGAAGCGGCTCGTCGCACGAACGGCCGCCAGGAGATGCGTCAGCAGCATCGCCGCTTCGACGAAGCCTCGCCCGAGGTGGGCGAACTCGACCAACAGATGATCGAAGGCCTGGCCGGCCGAGATCCTGACCTGATGGCCTCGCTTCTCGCCGACATGGCCAACGCCACCGATCCTGCACTGCGGGCCAAGGCCCGGAAGCTCGCAGCCCGGCTGTTCCTACGCCTTGCCCGCCAGGGCCGCCCGACAGCGCGCGGGGTCCGGCGGATGATTGCCGACACGCAGAGCGACGGTGGCGACATCGACCTCGACGCCACACTTTCCCGCACCGACGGTCTGCGTCCACGGGCCGCCCACGAGCTGGTCGTGCGGCGCTGGACCGCGTCGGAACGGGCGGTCTGCCTCCTGATCGACCGCAGCGGGTCGATGACCGGTCTCGGCGTGGCCATGGCATCCGTGGGTGCTGCGAGCGTGCTGGTTGCTGCCGGCGAGCGCAGCGACTGCAGCGTCCTCGCCTTCGCCCGGGACACGATCGTGTTACAGGAACAGGGCCGGCGCCGCCCGGTCGACGCGGTGATCGGCGACATCCTCTCGTTGCGGGGCAAGGGAGTGACCGACCTTGGCCTGGCGCTGCGCGGAGCACGTCGCCAGCTCGGACGGGCCGGCGCACGAGAGCGGGTGGCCGTGCTGTTGAGCGATGCGCTCTCGACCGAGGGGGAGGATCCGCTGAAGGCGATGCGGGGGCTGGACCGGCTGCATGTGCTCGGCACGAGTACGGAGTCGGAGTCGGTGGAGGCGGGGCGCCTGTTGGCCCGGGTCGGCGGCGGCCGTTACCGCACGTGTGCGTCCATTGCCGATCTGCCCGTCGCGCTCACGGCCCTCCTCGCCGACTGACCAGTCGGGGCTACGGTCCGGGCCGACGACTCGGCGGCGACGGGCCTACGGCAGCAGTGGACTCCCGGCCAGCACCTCGGTGAGCAGTTCCTTGAAGTCGGCGAGACCGTTCTCGTGGCGAGGGCTGAGCAGTCCCTTGCGGTAGATGCCGGCATGCAGGTTGCGCTGCACCGACTCGGCGATCGTGAGGTCTTCGAGCGCGACCTCTTCGGAGACCTTGACGATCTCGTCGGCCTCGGGATGGCCTGGCGTGAAGAAGTACTCGAAGACGAGCTCGGAACGGTGCGGCCCCCGGGGCAGCCAGCGCTCCGTGGCGAATCCACCCGGAAAGATGTTCAGCGAGAAATTTGGCCAGAAGTAGAGGAACACACCGGTGAAGGCGGGGTCCTCGACTCTCTGCGGCGCGATGTGGATGTTCCAGCGCCGGTCGCCCTTGGTGATGACGCGGTACTTCAGCGCTTCGACGTCGCGTGCCAGCAGCGGGTGCACGATCGGGACGTGGTAGCCCTCGAGGAAGTTGTCGGCGTAGGTCTTCCAGTTGCACGCCATCGGCCGGACGCTGCGGGTATGGAACTCGTAGGACTCGATCGGGTAGTCGTCGCACTCGGCCGGGAAACCGCCGAGCCATTCGACGAGATCTGCCGTGGACGGGTCCATGCACACGAACACGAAACCACGCCAGCTCTGGACCCGGATGGGCGTGAGCCCGAGATCCGGATTCGCCAATCCGACGTCCTCGGCCCCGAAGTCGCGGGCGTTGCGCAGCGATCCGTCTTTCGCGAAGACCCAGCCGTGGTAGCGGCAGACGAGGTTGGCCTGGCAGCCGGCGCCGTCCCACATGATGGGCCCGGCGCGATGCGGGCAGACGTTGTGGAAGGCGCGCAGCTCGCCGTCGTCGCCTAGCTGGACGAAGATCGGCCAGTCGGCGACGACCTCCGTGACGTAGTCGCCCGGAGACGTGAACTGGTACGTGTAAGCCGCCAACACCCAGGCCGACCGGAAGACTGCCTGACGCTCGCGTTCGTACTGCAGGGGATCGATGTACGCGTTTGCGTCGAGGGTCTCGACAAGAGTCACCCATACAGACTAGGGCTGCCCATTCGGACCGGCCGTCATACCGGACCCGACAAAGGTCACCTGCAGGCAAATTCTGGCGGGAAGTCGGGCCGGATGGCCCAACCGCGGGCTTGGTCCGGTCCGGCAACGGCCCGTAGTTTCGCGGCATGAACATCGGTGCGCTCCGGGTCCTGGCCGTCCAGGAAGTCGATCTGGCGCCCGGGTTGCGTCACATCGAGATCTACACGATGAGCGGCCTGGTCACAATGCTTTGGCATGGCCGGCCCGACGCCGAGCATGTGGTGCTGATGGGTGGCGGTGCGATGGGCGGTCTGCTCGGGCCGGCCGATGGGCTCTACCAGGACCTCGGCGTGCAGCTCGTGGCCAACGGCATCGCCGCGATCCGCGTTGGCTACCGCGAGCCCAACAACCTCCCGAGCTGCATCGGCGATCTCGCTGCCGCCGGGCTGTTGGCCGAGAACAACGGCGCCGAGCGCTTCGTGTCGGTCGGCCACTCGTTCGGCGGTGCTGTCGCGGTCGGCGCTGCACTTGAACCGTCACCGATTGCCGCATCGGTCGTAGGCGTGGTGACCCTTTCGACGCAGTCGGCCGGCTGCGAAGGTGCCGCAGGCCTCGCCCGGCGGCCACTGCTGCTCGTGCATGGCGACGCCGACGAGATCCTCCCTATGTGGGCGAGTGAGGTGGTGAACGAACTGGCCGGAGGGCACGGCGACCTCCGCATCTTGCAGGGGGCCGGACATCTGCTGCGCGAAAACGGCGCCGCCGCTGTACTCCGCGACATGCTCGCTCCCTGGATCATCCAGACCCTACGCGCGCCTACCACCTGACCGTAGGTTCGAGCCGTCTCGAACTCCACGGCGTCGGTGCAGTAGACCGTTTCGATGACCGACCCCGAGGCGAAGCCGACCCAACCCGACGCGAAGCCGACCACGCCGGATCCGACCGCCGCATACGGCGCGACACCGATGACAGAAGTAGTCGCGGAATCGGTACCGTTCCCGGCTGCAACGGTGATCCTTCTGCGTGACTCCGCTGTCGGTCCCCAGGTGCTGATGCTTGAGCGGGTTGCACGAGGCTCGTTCGCGGGCATGTGGGTGTTCCCCGGCGGGCGTGTCGACCCGGAGGATCGCCTTCCCGAGGATGCGGACGAAGAGTTGCCTCCGGCACGGCGGGCGGCGGCCCGCGAGGCGTTCGAGGAGACGGCGCTGACAGTGATTCCCGATCAGCTCGTGGTCCACTCGCACTGGATGCCGCCGCCGATCGAGGAGAAGCGCTTCTCGACGTGGTTCTTCGTCGGCGCGGCCCCGACCGGCGACATCACCCTGCACGAGCATGAGGCCACGCACCACCAATGGATCGAGCCCAGCGAGGCCCTGGACGCCCACCGCGACGGCCGACTCGCGCTCGCGCCCCCGACGTGGATGACGCTGCGCTCGCTCATCGGTGCCGCGTCGGTGGCCGAGCTGCTGGAGCGAGCTGAACGCGCCGAGCCTGGCATCTTCCACACGAAGGCACTCCGGGCGAAGCCCTCGATGGTGCTCGCGTGGCGAGGCGACGTTGGCTACGACCTGCCGCTCGGCACCGCCGATGTCGACGCCCCCGGCCCCCGCCACCGGCTCCACCTCGAACCCGACGGATGGCGGTTCGAGCGCGACATCTGACCGGAAAATGACAACGGTGGAGTGAGCGCGACATTCTGCCCGGCGGGGCGGGGTGCGGGGCGGAGCCCCGGTTCGGGGTGTTAGCCCGAGCGTGTCGATGGGCCCGCCTCATGGGCGGGTGGTGCTCAGGCTGCGGCGGCGGGGTTGAGGGTGACGTGGTGGCCGAGGGCTTCGAGCTGGTGGACCAGGTTTCGGGTACGGCGGTGGGTGTCGAGGCGCTTGTCGTAGTAGTCGGCTCCGAGGTCGTTGAATGTGGCGGTCGGGTCCGATAGGAGGTGGAAGATGATGACGAGGATGGACCGCTGGATCGCAGCTGACGCTTTGGCTTTGGGCATGCGTTTGATGAGGCGCCGGTAACGGGCCCCCAAGAAGGTGTCGGTCTTGGCGGCTCCCGTGGCCATCTGGCCGAGCGCGGCTTTCAGGTACGGGTTGCCTTTGCCGGTCACTGCCTTGCGGGTCTTGCGACCTGATTGCACGGTGCGGGGCGAGGTCTTGGCCCACGAGCACAAACGCCCGGCGGTGGCGAAGACGGCCATGTCCAAGCCGATCTCGCCGATCACGGCGCGGGCCGAGTCGGGGCCACCACCGGGTAGGGCCGAGATCCGTTCGATAGCGGTGGCGTAGCTGACGGGAAGCTCACCGATCTCGCCGGTGGCAGCATCGATGGTGACAGCCTTGGCCGCGGGCAGGGCGGCGGGTAGGGCGGCGGGTAGGGCGGCGATGGCCTCGTCGAGCATCATCGTGACCGTCTCGATCCGCCCGGTGAGCTCGTCGATCTGGTCGAGCAGCATCCGCGCTAGCCGGGCGTGATGGTCGGTGAAGCGACCCTCGAGAGCCTCGGCCAGCAGATTGAGACGGGCCCGGGCCCGGCCCTTGGCCAGCCCGGCCATGACGTTGGGGTCTCGTTCACCGGCGATCAGCGCCTCGATCATGGCCCGGCCCGATACCCCGTGAAGATCGGAGAGCACCGAGGAGATCTTCACCAAGGCGTCCTCGAGGAGCTTCTCGACGCGCTGTTTGACCCGGGTGCGGTCCTCGACGAGATCGAACCGGGCCCGGGCCAGGTCCCGGACATGGCGCATTGGTTCGGCGGGCACGAAGCTTGGCGACACCATGGACCGCTCGGCCAGCTTGGCCAGCCACAGCGCGTCGATCTTGTCGGTCTTGGGCCGCCCCGGGACGTTCTTGGCCTGCTTGGCGTTGACCAGCCACACCGTCAGCCCAGCAGACTCCAGGATGTAATAGAACGGCCGCCAGTAGTCCGACGTCGACTCCAGGATCGTGCGCTGGATCCCTTGTCCGACGAGATACTCGGCCAACTCCACCAGGCCCTTCGTCGTTGCTTTCACCTCCCACACCTTGGTCACCCGCTTGCCGGCCACACCGTCATGGGGCACCCGGGTGCAGACCATTCCCGTCGCTTTGGCTACGTCGATCGCGGCGACACGTTCCACGACCTCGATGCCCTCATCGACGTCAAGCTCTACTGGTTGTTGCATGAGTACTGCCTCCTCACATGGGGTAGGTTGCATGCGTGGGCCTGCCCGGGGGACCGGTAGGGAACCGAAAATCTGACCGGCGTGCTCGTAGCGACAATGCGCGACCCTTCAACAGGGGCCCCGGCGCCAGACTGATACACGGCCTCAAAAGCCAGAAACGTGACGGCGTCGGCGGGCAGGCCCACACCCCCATTTTCTCGCATGGGCGACGTCCCCGCAGGGGCCACCAGGACTGATCCGAAACAGCCAGGCCGGTTCGACGACTCGGGTAACGGCCGCGAGCTCATCGTCCGCCGCACCGGTGATTTCACGTTGGGTCTGGCTCCGACCACGGTGACGGTCCCTGCCGGCAACGACGCCGTGGCTGCAGTCAACGTGCTGCCACGGGTCGGGTCGACCTCACCGGCGCCGACGTGACCTTCACGGCCACCGGCCTGCCCTCCGGCTCCGGGGTTCTGTTCGATCCGAACCCGTCCAACGGCCTCACGACCGTACGTGTACGTACTGCCGCATCCGCGCCGGTCGGCGCGTACAGCGACCGTTGCGCCTGGCGCGGGAGATCTACAACGTGGCCATCTCCCCGAGCGGTGGGTTCAGCTCGACCATCACCTTCGGAGTGACGAGCCTTCCGCCGTTCGCCAGCGACCGAACCTCCTCGTGGCATAGGGAGCACGGCGACGACCTGCTGCGGCTTCGTTCCAGATGGAGCGAAGTCGCATGTTCGCAGAAGAGCCTGGGTCACCTCGCCCGAGAAAGGCTTGCTAACACCTGCCTCACATCTCGTGCCGAGGGTTAAGCAATGTCAACGCGCCTCCGTGCGCATCGCGACCGACCGGTCTCAACCGGTCAAAAGGAGATCCGATGAATACGTCCATCCGAACGCTCGTCCGCGTAAGTGCACTGGCCGGGGGCTTCGCCTCCACAATGCTGCTTGCGGCGGCTCCGCCGGCGCCTGCGCAGAGCGGATCGACGATCGTTGGCGTCGTCGTGATCGGCGCTTCGTCGACTACTTCGTCGACTACACCGGCAGCGACGACTAGCAGCACCAAACCGGGTGGGGTCGCGATCAGGCCCGTCATCACGTGCGAGAACGCTCGAAACCACGGTGAGTACGTGTCCTCACAACCGAAGGGCAGGCGCGCCGAGGCGGCCAAGAGCGACTGCGGCAAGAAACACGGCGTAAGCACCACCCTCGTCGCCGGGGCCGCTGCTACGACTACGACCTCGAGCACCACGACGCCACCCAGCTCGACTTCCTCGACGACCGGGTTGGCGGGCGCCGCACCCCGGACCACGACCACTCTCGACGACCATCACGGCAACAGTGAGCACGAGAACGACAACGGCAATGGGCGAGGGAATGGCAAGGGAAATGCTGGGAAGGGGAAAGGCCGCGGGAACAGCGACTAGCCGAAGTTCACCTCAGCCGGTGGTGGTCCGCACCTCGAAGTCCTTCCACTTGCCGATCGCGCCCTGGCCGAAGAGGCGCTCGGATAGCGGGACGCTGACACTCAGGAGTGGAGCGCCGGCGCCCAAGTCAGCCTCGACTCGGTCGCAATCGGGCACGGGCTATTCAGCCTTCTCGACGCGTTCCCCTACCAGCACCCGTTGCCGAGTGGCGGGGCGTACCCGGTGAAGGGCACCGGCGGATCGACACGTTGTGCTTGCGGCCCTTGACCGGTGCTTCCTTGATGATTTGCGTATACATCAGATCTGGTCCCACGCCCGTGCCGCCGGTGACGCTCGACGGCAGTCGTTCGATGAGCGCGAATACCTGACCGCCGGACACGAACCAGTCGAAGAGCTGACCGGTCTGGAAGTTGATGACGTTGAGCACGACGCCGGCCTGCTGCCCTTCCCGGACCACCTGAGCGAAGGGCCGGGCGCAGAAATCACCGATCTGCCACCCGGGCGGCCCGTAGCAACCATGGATGATCCGACCCTCCTCGGTTCCGGGTGTCTCGGCTTCGATGTCCACCGACACCTCGACCGAGCCGACCGTCGGGACATCGAAGGACTGCGTGCTGGTCCGGATGTATTTGAGGTGGTCGAAGACGCTGAAGTCGGCGCCGGTAGTGAACGGAGCCGCGTTCACCGTCACCGCGTTGGACATGACGCTACGAGTGCCTTCCCCCGGCCCGAATCCCGCCGCCCATTTGGCGTCGTACTCCGAGGCGTCGTGCCATCCGTACTTCTGGACGGTCGTGGTCGGGCCATCCGTCGTGTCTTCAGCATGGATGTCTCGCTCTCTGATCGATTTGGGAAGGGACACCGGTTGGTGAAGCCCCCGGTTTCGCGACCGGGGGCCCCCGCTTTGCCTACGACGATCCGCGACAGCTGCGGTCGCTCAGGCGGCTCTGCTCACGGCTCTGCTCAGGGGCAGAGCACGGCCAGCACCTGTGCGGTACCGGTCTTGCCTGGGGCCGGGCCGTAGTCGGTGTTGGTCTGCACGACGACGATCGTCGGCTTGGTGCCGGTGATCACGGGTCCCGCTTTCGTGACCGAATCGGTCACGAGCATTGCCGTGTAGGAGGGCAGGCCCGAGGGTGGAGGCGGACTGTTCCCGCCCGATGTGGTCCAGGTCCCGCCGCATGTGGTCGGGCCGGCGGGGCTGTTCGCGAAGCCCTTGAAGCTGTCGGGCGCAGCACCCGAGCTCGGAGCGTTCAGGGTGGACCATTTGCTGCCCCAGAACGTCGTCGTGTTGTTAATGGCGGCGTTGCCGCTGCCGATGACAAAGTTGCCACCTGTCGTCCATTGGAACACGATCGTCGTGGCGCTGGCGTTCGACGGGAGGTAGTAGGCATCGCCCGCGAAGTTGGCGGCGACGACGCCCGGCCCGAGGGGCTGGTTGACCATGGCGATCGTGCAGCTGGCAACACCTGTTGCGTTTGTGACGCCGCTGCAGATCTGTGCCGATGCACCGGTTCCGAGGGTGAAGTCAACGGTTCGGCCGGCGACGGCCGGCCCGTCATCCTCTGTGAGCGCGGCCTTGAGCGTGATCGCCAGGTTGTTGGCGATCAGCGTCGGGCCGCTGTAGGTCAGCACCGTCGTCTCCTTGAGGATGGTGAACGGTGCCGTGCCGGACGACGTGGCGTACTGCACGGTCGCCGCGAAGCTGGCTGTCGCCGTGTAACCGGTCCCCGGGACCTGGGTCAGCGGCACGCTGCACGATGCAGCCCCGGAGCCGTTCGTGACCCCGGTGCAGCTATCGGTCCCAACCGAAAGCGTCAGGGTCTCACCACTGATCGGCGTGCCGAGCAGCGAATCCAGGAGCGTTCCAGAGAGGGTGACCGGATCGCTGTAAGTGCCAGAGGCCGGTCCGGTGTACGTCGTCGTGGTGGGGTGAGCTGTCCACGTGATGCTGAGGTCCTTGCCTTCGTCAGCCTGTTCGGTGCCGTTCTCGTCGAGGTCAGCCCAGACATGCACGGTGTTGGTGGCCGCGATGGGGTTCGTGAACGTGAACGCGGCCTGGCCGGCTGCGTTGGTCGTCGCCGTAGCGGTCGTCGGGCTCGGCGAACCGCCGCCGGTCACGGTGAACTTCACCGGTATGAACTGCTCGTTCTCTCCGACGGCGCCGAGCACGGTCGCGGTGAAGCTGGCGTTGTCGCCCCATGGTTTGGTTGCTGGGCCGGTCAGATTGACCGTCGTCGGCGGTGAGAAGTCGACTCGTGCGGTGTACGCGTCGGTCGCCCCACCCACCGCGGCGCGTCCGTCACCCCATGCGGGGTGCACGACGTCGTCGCTGCCGACGAAGTTCCCGTTGTAGTCACCGAGGAACCCGGTGCTGGTGGGCGTCGGAGCCGAGCTGATCACGCGCTCTGTGAAGGCGGGTGACGCGGCGATCGGTGCGGTCGCCATGCACGCGTTGATGCTTGTGCCTTCGTCGTCCCAGCAGTAGTAGACGACGTGCACACGGCCGTTTCCGGTCGTGACCCATGGCATCCACTGCTCGTCCTGGTCGGCGGCGCTCGGTTCGGCGTTGACCGTGGACGGTACCGACCAGGTCACGCCGTCGGTCGACGACGAGATCATGACATCGCCGTCGGTGTTCGCCGCGGCGTTCGCGTTGGTCGCCCAGACCACGAACACACGACCCGAGGAGGCGTCGATCGATGGGTGCGAGCGGGAGCGGAAGCCCTGCGCGGTGTGGTCCACGTTGTCGAGCGTCGCGACCTGGACGGGTGCGGAGAAGCTCGTCCCCTGATTGTCGGAGAACGCGACCCACACGCCCGCGGGGTCACCGTGGGCGAAGCCGGAGCAGAACGATGTCCATGTCAGGTAGATCCGGGCGCCGACCATCGTCATGTCGGCGCCCTGGTTCAGGCAGCTGTTGAAACCGGCCGCCGTGGTGATCACCAGCGGAGCGTTGAACGCGAAGCCGTTCCCGACGCCGCCCAGGTCGCGGGCGAACACGATCTCCTGGTGGTTCGCGCCGCCGATTGGCGTCCAGGCGACGTACACGTTGTTGTTGGCCTGGTCGACGGCGATGTGCTCCTTGTCCTGCAGCACGTTGGTAGGTACCGCCGCGCCGGCGGCGACCACCCCATTGGCGAGGTCGGTCCAGTTCGCTCCCTGGTCGGTTGTGGCGGTGACGAACAGCGATCCGATGTTCAGTCCGCCGCCGTCGTGGGCCAGCGCCGAGTAGTAGAGCGTGCCGTCGTTGCCGTACGCCAGCGACGGGTCGCTCGCCGTCAGGGAGGAAGTGCCCGGGACGGTGAGCGTGCCGAACGGCAGCGCGCCGTTCGCCCATGTGCGTCCGCCGTCATTCGAACGGAACCACGCCTGCCCACCGCCTCGCTGATTCGACCCGGCCATGAGCCGATTCGCGTTGCTGGGGTCGACGGCAATGCTCAATTCACGTTCGTTCGTCGCCACGTTGCCCATGCTGATATCCCGGACCAGTGGGTTCGCGACCGCATTGGCATGTGGCGGATTGATCACCCCCACGAGCCCGGCGGCGGCCAGTACTACGGCCGCGACTGACCTCGATATCTGTCGATTACGCACGTTTCTCTCTCCGTTCCGTCGTGTTTCCTGCTCAGCATCCGGATGGGGCGGTGGTCGTGATTCGACCATCCGACACCCGTCCGGCGTACACCGTTCGGCCAAAGCGCCATGAATCGCCTTCGCGGAACCAGAACCTGTCGTCCACGGCGGTGTCCGTGAGCTGTGGCGTCCGATCGACCTCGCGGCCGGACCGGTCGAAGAGCGTCACGGTGTCGCTCGAGCGCAACAGCCCTGTCGGAGTGGCCAACCGCACGACGCGATCCGGGAGGATGTGCGTGCCGGGAGCGATGGTCGCCTTCATTCCGGACGCGACCCCAAGAACCCAGCACGAAACGTCCACCTCGGCCTTGGCCCGATTGGTGATCCACACGGCCTGGCCGCCCGGGCCTGGATCCTCGAACTGCAACTCGACTGCGAGGATGAGCACGTTCCCACCCGCGGGCTGGGCGACGACACCGGTGGCAACGGTGGCAGGCAGGGTGGTCAGCGGCAGGCTGGTCACCACCGGCGCGTTGGCCGTCGTTGCGACCAATGGTGCGGTGGTCGCCGTCGTCGGCGCGACCGATGTCGTGGCTGCGGTCGTGGGCAGTGCCGCCGTAGTCGAGGCCGCATCTGCGGGTGTGATGCGCGTGAGCAGCAACGCGGCGACCGCGGCGATCGAATCGGCCGAGGGGATCGGCGCCGCCGGCTTC
>JAYTFI010000822.1:0-1693 GCA_043734485.1 Acidimicrobiales bacterium
GACTTCGCTACGCCCGGCATGACGCCGATCGGGCCAGGCACCTATGGGCGGTTCATGGAGATCCGCTCGTTCGACAACTGGGTCCACGAACGCGACATGCGCGTGCCGCTCGGCATTCCGGGTGACGACGGGGGCCCCGCCGCGGAGCGTTCGCTCGATGAGGTCCACAACTCGCTCGGCTACATCGTTGGCAAGAAGATCGGGCTCGTCGACGGCCAGAGCATCGCCTTCGACATCTCCGGACCGGTGTCACGGAAGATGTATGTGAAGGTCGACGGCCGGGCCGCAGTGGTGTCGTCGCTCGACGACGCCGACGCGACGGTCTCGAGCGACTTCCTCACGTTCATGCTGCTGGCCTGCGGGCGCATCGATCCGTCGGAGCCGATTGTCGCCGGCTCGATCTCATGGACGGGCGACGCCGAGCTCGGCGAGCGCGCCTCGCGCAATCTGCGCTTCACTATCTAAGTGTGCATAGTATAAGGGCTGTCGGACGGTTCACTCACGAGCGCGGAGGTGGCGCAGGAGCTGTCGGTCGTATCGGCTCGCCGCACCCCGCCGAGGTGAGAATGGTTCCCACCGAGGCGCGTCGCCCTGTGGTTCATCGCCGCTGATCGTGACGCGTTGGATGACGCGCTCGGTATCGAAGTCGTTGAGGACGAAATGCTGCGTGCAGCGGTTGTCCCACATGCAGATCGTGCCCACCGTCCACCGATAGCGCACGGTGAATCGCTCCTGGTGCACCCACTTCGTCAGGAAGCCCAGCAGCGCCTCACTCTCAGGGTGGCTGAGCTCGACGATGCGCCGGGTGAAGTGCTCGTTGACGTACAGCGCCCGCCGTCCGGTCTCGGGATGGATCCGTACGACGGGGTGGATGGCGGTCTCGTCGGGACGCCCGTGTGGTGCCGCATCGTGCAGGGCCGAAAGCCCGTCGCACAGCTCGCGCAGCGGTGCCGACAGCGCGTCGTAGGCCATGGCGAGGTTGGTCCACATCGTGTCACCGCCGATGTCTGGAAGACGCACCATGTTGAGGATCGACATCTTCGACGGGTGTGACTGGAACGTCAGGTCGGTATGCCATTCGTCGGCGATGCCTCCCTGCGACGCGGCCAGTTCGAAGATGTCGGTCCGGTCGGTGAAGGGATTCTTGAGGTTCGGATGTGACTCGAGCTCGCCGAAGTGTTGGCCGAGCGCGACGTGCTCGTCGATCGTGAGGTGCTGCGCGGGGAAGAAGAGCACCTTGTGCTCCTGCAGCAGCGCCTTCACGACGGCGATGTCCTGCTTGCTGGGCGCAGCCAGTGCGATGCCGTGCACCTCGGCGCCGAGGGCGGAGGCCAGCCGGACGACCTCGGCTGCCTTCGTCGCTTCTGCAGGTGCGGACAGGGTGGGCTCGGCCGTTGGTTCTGCGGTTGCTCGCATGACGCCATCATGCCCATTGGCTGGCATGGATCCCAAGTGTTCCCGCCGTTGGTGGCATCGCCTCGGGGTGACGTTCGTTTTTTCCGGATGTCACCCCGGGCACGCCGACTATCGGCGACAAGACATTCCGGGTCACCGCCGTCGACCCGACCGGGAACACCGCCACGCAAGGCGTGACCAACACCGTCAGCCCTTCTCCGTGGCCGGACACCGCCCCGGTCTCGGTGGTGGCAACGGGGCGGTGCGTCACGTTGAACCCGGACGGCTCGTTGACCGG
>JAYTFI010000823.1:0-5179 GCA_043734485.1 Acidimicrobiales bacterium
GAAGGGCTGGCCTTCCGTGATCGGCTCGTAGCGGCCGGGCACCGTCACCGTGCGAAGGCCTTCCGCGATCGCGGCCCGATCGACGCCGAGGCGTTCCGCGGTGACGGCCGCAGCCAGAGCGTTCGACACGTTGAAGCCACCACCCATCGCAAGGACGATCGGAGTGCCCCGCCACGTGAATGTGCTCGACTCGGTGTTCAGCACCAGGTCCTGCGCGTCGGCCAGGCCGAAGGCGGTCGTCGGTACCGTTGCTGCGTCGATCAGCAGGTGGCCGTGGAGATCGTCGGCGTTCACCACTGCCTGTTCGATGAACGACGGATCGAACAGCCTCGCCTTGGAGCGGAAGTACGCCTCCATCGTCTCGTGGAAGTCGAGGTGGTCCTGGCTCAGATTGGTGAAGACACCGACCCGGAAGCGCAGCCCGTCGACGCGGTGGAGCTGCAATGCATGCGACGTCACCTCCATGACCACATCGGTCGTCCCGCCATCGCGGAGCTCGGCGAGGCGGATCTGCAGATCCGTTGCCTCCGGCGTCGTGCGCTTCTGGGTCAGCGTGCCGATCACTTCGACGGCGCGACCCGAGGCCGCGAGGATCGAGGCGAGCATGTGCGCCGTGGTCGTCTTGCCGTTCGTGCCGGTGATCGCGATCAGTTCCATCGTGTCACCCGGATGGCCGAGCACTGCGGCTGCGACGGGACCCATGGCCGTTCGGGTGTCGGCAACGATCAGCTGTGCGACCGGACGACTGAGGTTCACGCGGTGGTCGACCAGCAGCGCGGTCGCCCCCGCAGCGATTGCATCCTCGGCGAAAAGGTGACCGTCGGTGTGCTCGCCGCGGATGCAGCAGAACAGCGTTCCTGCGGCCACCTCACGGGAGTCGTGCGCGATGGCATTGATGAGCGCTTCGCCGGTCAGGTCGGGGGCGAACGCATCGGCTGCGATCCCGGTAGCGATGAGCGCTTCATGGAGTGCAGCAAAGGAAACTGCTGGGATCACGGTTCCACCGAGGTCGTCGGCGGACGTGCCGTTGCCGTCCGGACCGAATCGTCGCTCCCGCTCGGGGCGGCGCCGGCCACGACCGCACCCGTGGGCGCCGCCGCGACCTCATGCGAGCGTGGTGGCGATGTGACCGGCGATGTGACCGGCGACGTGACCGGCGATGCGGCCGGCGACGTGGTGGAGGTTCGGGGTCGTACCACCGCTCGCGCCCGCAGGATCGGACGGACGCGATCGCTGATGTCGGGGATGGTGGATTTCGGAACTGCGGCGGCAACGGTCGTGGGTGTTGCCGCCGCAGTGTCCGACCCCTCGGCTGTGGGGGAGGTGGCCGTGCCGGTGCCCGGGACGCGGGTAGGCACGGTCGGCGCCGAGGGGATCGTGGGTGCCGCGAGGGCACCGGTGGTGGAACGAGGCGCGCCCGTGGCTGCGGCCGTGGTCGCAGGGGCCACAGTGACGTTCGGGATAGCTGTGGTCGCGATGGACGGCGCAGTGGTCACCGTGGACGGCGCAGTGGTCACCGTGGCCGTCTCGGTCGAGGCCGCTGCGGTTGTCGGCGTGCTCCCACCGTCGGCAACCGGCGAACCCAACGCGGCATGCCGGATCGATGCTCGCTGCCACGTCCCGCTCTTCACTACGGCGCGCATCTCGGGCGAACTGACGGCGTCGCTCGTGGCCGTCGACGGATCCTTCAGCACGACGGCTGTGCCCGTGCTGGGCGGGATGCGGTAGTGCTGACCGGCGAAGCGCGCCACCTCGGCGAACAGCGGAGCGGCGACGACGCCGCCGTAGATCGAGGTCTGCGGCTCGTCGAGGATGACGATGATCGACACACGCGGGTTCTCGGCCGGGAAGTAGCCGGCAAAGCTCGCGATGTAGGCGTTCTTCTGGTAGCCGAGCGACTTCAGGTTCGCCTTCTGCGCCGTGCCGGTCTTCCCTGCGATTCGGTAGCCGACGACGGCCGCCTTCTGGCCTGTGCCCTCGGCCACGACGCGCTCCATCATCCCGGTCACGAGGTTCGCGGTCTTGGTCGACACGACGCGCACGCTGTCGTCCACGGGGAACTCGCGCTGCTTGCCCTTCGGATCGATCTCGCCGCGCACCAAGCGCATCGGCACCCGCACCCCGTCGTTGGCGAGCGTGTTGTACACGCTGAGCATCTGGAGTGCCGTGACGGCGAGGCCCTGTCCGATCGGGACCGTCGCTTTGCCCGTTCCGGTCCAATACTTCGGCAGGATGCCAGCCGATTCGCCGGGGAACTCGATGCCGGTCTTCTTCCCGAGTCCGAAGGCCCGCAGATACGTTTCGAGCCGCTTCGACTTGAGGCCTTGTGCGATCTTGATCGTGCCGATGTTCGACGACACCGCGAGGATGTCACCGGGAGTCCATCGCATGTAGGGGTGGTCCTCGTCGTCTTTGAACTTGTGGTCCGCCACCTGTAGGCGATCCGGCACCACAAGCGTCGACTTCGCACCGACGACGCCGTCCTCGAGCGCAGCCGCGATCGTGATGACCTTGTTCACAGAACCCGGCTCGTACACATCGACGAGGGCCGCGTTGTGCTCGCTGTTGACGACCTCGCCGGTGTCCGTCACCCGCATGTTCGCAAGGGCCAGGACATCACCGGTCTTGGGGTCGCTCGCAGCCACGATGCCTGACTTTGCGCCGGAGTCGGCGATCGCACGGGCGAGCGCACCCTCGGCGAAGTATTGGAACGAGCGGTCGAGCGTGAGGATCTCGCTGGTGCCGCGCTTCGCCGCGATCTCGTGCTGCTCACCCGCGGGAATCTGCTGACCCTTGCCATTGCGCTCGACGAGCAACTCGCCCGGCTTGCCTTCGAGGCTCTTCTCGTAGCGCATCTCGAGACCGCTGACGCCGATCTGCTCGGCCCGGTTCACACGCCCCAGGATCGACCTCGCCAGATCACCGGCCGGATAGACGCGACGGGGCTCCTCTTCAAGGGCGACACCGTCGAGCTTCAGCTTGCGGGTCGCATTGGCGGTGGCCTCATCGAGACCACGGGCGAGGATCACGTACCGGTTGCCACGCTGCAGCCGGGTCGAGAGCGAGGCCGGATCGAGGCCCTCCACCGGCGCGCCCTTCGAGAGCACGGCGGACAGCTTGGTGCCCGCGCCCGATGCGTCGGAGACGGCCTGTGGATCAGCCACGACGCGCCACTCCCGCACGCTCATCGCCATCGGCACGCCGTACCGGTCGACGAGGTCACCGCGATCAGGGGCCAAGAGGGTGGAGCGGATGCGTTGCTTCTTGCCCAGCTCGACCATCGCCTCCGGATGGCTGATCTGGAGGCGTACGGCCTGCGCGAGCATCCCGCCGAACGCGAGGGTCCATGCCCCCATCAGGAACGTGAGGCGTCGGCCCGGACCGCGGCGTCGCCGCTTGGAGCGAACCGGGACCGGGCGGTTCCCGCGTGTTGAGACCTTGACGTTGCCGCGTGCCGGCATGGACCGGCGAGGTCCGGGTTTGGCCGTCGGCGAGCGACGCACAACGGTCGTTCCGGGGGCGGCCAGTGCGACGACACCGGCCCGGGTGAGGGGCGGACGGGAGCTCACCGGCCGGCCCGGGGAGCGTCGGCATGCGAGGCGCCATCCAAGGCAGTGCCCGCTGTACCCATCGCCGTGCCGGACGCAGGCATGAACGTCACCTCGTCGGGTGAGCTCATGCCAAGGGAGGCGGCCACGGCCACGACCCGTTCTGGGGATTCGAGCTCGGCAACCTCGACACGCAGGTGCTGGTTCACCCGCTCCGCCCGTTGGACCCGAGTTCGACCGGTGTCCAGGACCAGTTGGTCCTGGGCCAGCGTGGCGTGCATGGCCACGGCCGCGAACCCGATGACTACCGTCATGACCGTAAGTACGCAGACGACCAGCATCCCGAACAGGCGACGTCGATTTCGAGGTGCGCGGGGGACGACGCGTAGGCGGCTGGGCGCGCGATTCTTCGCCTCTTCTGCCGCCCGCACCTTCAGATCCTCGACGGCGCGCCGGCGGGGAGACGGGGCGAGCGCAGCGGCCCCGACACTCGAGAACGCTTGACCGCGTCGCAGCTGAGGTCCGGCCGACCCGGCGCCGCGCGTCAATTCAGCGACGGCTCGCGGGGCAACCGTGCTGCCGGCCGACGTCGTTCTCTGAGTCGGCACAGTCCTCGTCGGCACAGTCCTCGTCGGCGCCGGACGGGCAGATGCTGAGCTCGCCATCGCCCGAGTCGGGATGCCGGCCTGATTACGGCCGTGCGCGGTCCGGTCCCGCGCCGCAGACCGTTCGGTGTGCTCGCCTGCTCGATCGCGATCGCTCGGCAGCTCCGGTCGCGGTCGCGTCCTCGACGCGAACGCCAACGCCCTGGCGTTCGCACGCTGATCGCGTCGGGACGGGGCCGAGAGGGGTCGGGAGGGCCTCGACATCAGGGGCGCACCTTTCGCATTCTGGAGTTCTCCGGTCCGGTCGAACCGACCGCACGCTGTCGGGCCGAGCCGACCGTTCCCGCATCATCTGCGGGAACGGTCCGCTCGAAGACCCGGGCGACCGCACTGGCCGCTCGGGGATTGACGGCCACCTCGGCCGCCTGGGGTCGGGTGACCCCGCGTCGTACCGACCGGCCTCGGGGAAGTGCTCCGCAGACGCAGGGCAGACCGGGGGGGCACGAACATCCGTCCGTCTCCGCGAAGCGGAAACGGTCTTTCACGATCCGGTCCTCACCGGAGTGGTACGACAGAACGATGCAGCGGCCACCTGGCCCGAGTGCATCGATGGCCGCATCAAGGGCCCGCTCGAGCACCCGCAGCTCGTCGTTCACCTCGATGCGCAGCGCCTGGAACGTGCGCTTGGCCGGATGGCCACCGGTCCGACGCGTCGCCGCGGGGATGGCGGTCACGACCAGTTCGGCGAGTGCGACGGTCGATGTGACCGGGCGGGCGGCCACGATGGCCTTCGCAATCCGGCCGGCGAAGCGCTCGTCGCCGTACGTGCGAAGTACGCCCGCCAGCTCGCGCTCGTCGTAGGTGTTCACGACATCGGACGCGGTGATCCCGGTCGAGGTGTCCATCCGCATGTCGAGCACTGCGTCGACGCGGTAGGAGAAGCCCCGCTCGCCGATGTCGAACTGTGCCGAGCTGACGCCGAGATCGAACAGGACCGCACTCAACGACGTTGCGTTGTCGGGTTTC